>JBAZSD010000016.1 GCA_041662605.1 Desulfomonilaceae bacterium | reverse complement strand
AGTAGTAATTTCACCGATGATGGATGAAAAGGCCAATGAATTTATCAAGGATCGGGGTATAATCGCCTATTCCTACGCATCTGACCTTGAAGCCGGCTCCCTGGGATAAAATTGGTTGTGTTACCCCACCCTGATCGTTATTTCGACCCTTGCGAGAATAAAATCTGATCAAGCGGCTTTCGCTCTGTAGCCTCGAACGCAGACGCTATCAGCGCCTTGGCAACGGCGTATTGTAGGGGTTCAAAATCTTGAACCCTACGGTTCAACCCCGATGTCATTTCGACCCCTGGGAGAAATCCAATCAGGCGGCTTAGACGCTGTGACCCCGCACGTAATGCCTGTTCGCTCCTTGGTAAGATCTCTCGTCGCTACGCTCGCTCGAGATGACATGGGTATTGTCTTACGTAGGGCGGGCCGTGCCCGCCATTCTTTCCCCCGTCGAATTCGTACAAAACCAATTGTCGGCCACGGGCCGACCTACGTAAGGCACGGTGGTAGAAACATTGTAAGGGTTCAAGATTTTTAACCCCTACGGTTCAACCCCGATGTCATTTCGACCCCTGGGAGAAATCCAACCAGGCGACTTAGACGCTGAGACCTCGCACGTAATGCCTGTTCGCTACTTGGTAAGATCTCTCGTCGCTACGCTCGCTCGAGATGACGTCGGTGTGTTCTTACGTAGGGCGGGCCGTGCCCGCCATCTTTCCCCATCGAATTCGAACAAAACCAGTTGTCGGCCACGGGCCGACCTACGTGAAGACATAGTCTATACGAACGCCCTCAGGTCCAGGGGTTAGAAATCCTGAACCGGTGCTTCTTAAAGTTTGAAAAAGGATTTTGTTTTGACTATTGGTTCAGCAGTTGGAAGTAGTCTTCTCGGGAAATTCCGAGAGTTTCGAGGATGCCTTTTATAATCGAAACTGGGACTTGAGTACGCACTGGAATGACTACCGGCCTGATGAGGCCTGGTTTGGTATACGAGCGATGGCTGCCTTTTTGTCTGGCGAATCGCAGGCCCATTCTCAAGACCACTTTTTCCAGGTCAGTCCAGTTAACGGGAGTCAACCGCGGCAAATTTAAAGCTCCAGCGCAACATAGCGCCGCTCATACTGCCTCATGAGGACCCACGAATTGTTCGAAGGCTTATAACCGGATTCAACCAGTATGTCTTCAAGAGTACCCATGTCTTGAGCAGTTTCCAGAAACAGCTCTACAGCCTCCAGTAGCGCCGCTTGGACTTCCTGCTTTGTCCCCGCGCAGGTCATGACGTTGAACGGATTTGCCCGTGCTACATACTGCCCGTCTTCTTCCCAAATCTCGGATTCAAATGTGAATTGCATTGGTACCCCAGGAAATCGTCTCTTTTTGTATAATGTTACTTTGGGGGCACGGAAAACGCAACCAGTACCGAATCAGGCTGTCGGAATCGTGTCGGTCCTTGGCGTAACGTCAAATACTGATGTTAACAGCGCCTTGGTAAGATCTCTCGTCGCTACGCTCGCTCGAGATGACATCGGTAATGTCTTACGTAGGGCGGGCCGTGCCCGCCATTCTTTACGGCGAAATCCCAGGGTTCCATTTTGCGCGTGGTGTGTTATAATATTCACAATTAGCTACAAATAGGGGTGGGTCATGAAATCAATAAGCTTCAAAAATAAATTCGAAAAACAAGTCGCAGAAACCATAAACTCCAACGAAGAAGTCCGTCACGCGATAAACAACGTCGTCGAGGATCGGTTCGATCGAATCCTGGAAGAAATGCGGGCCGAACGAGAAGAAAATCACCGGCAATGGGAAGAAAATCACCGGAAATTGGAAGAAAACGACCGGAAATGGGATGTAAACCAGAAGCAGTGGGAAGAGAATAACCGTAAGTGGGAAGAAAACCAGAAGAATATCAACGAAATACTTGCAAGCATCAAAATAGTTGAAATTAACCACCAGAAACTGTACGACCTCTTTACTCAGACTGTAGGTTCGTTGGGCGCCCGTTGGGGCACAAGGTCGGAACAATCATTTCGAAACGCGTTAAAGGGCATCCTGGAAGAAACCACGAACTACAAGGTCGAGAATGTCATTGAGGACGACAGGGAAGGAGTAGTCTTTGGATGGCCGGCCCAAGTGGAATTGGACGTAGTTATAATAAATGGCAAGCTATTCATTATTGAAATAAAGTCCTCAATGAGCGGCGGAGATGTCGCCACATTTGTCAAAAAGGCCAAGTTTTACCTCGAAAAGCACAATAAAAAGGCCAACGCCCTAGTAGTAATTTCACCGATGATGGATGAAAAGGCCAATGAATTTATCAAGGATCGGGGTATAATCGCCTATTCCTACGCATCTGACCTTGAAGCCGGCTCCCTGGGATAAAATTGGTTGTGTTACCCCCACACCCCGATGTCATTTCGACCCCTGGGAGAAATCCAACCAGGCGACTTAGACGCTGAGACCTCGCACGTAATGCCTGTTCGCTACTTGGTAAGATCTCTCGTCGCTGCGCTCGCTCGAGATGACATGGGTGTGTTCTTACGTAGGGTGGGCCATGCCCGCCATTCTTTCGCCCGTCGAATTCGTACAAAACCCATTGTCGGCCACGGGCCGACCTACGCTTGAACCCCTACGGTTCACACCCCCGATGTCATTTCGACCCTTGGGAGAAATCCAACCAGGCGGCTTATACGCTGAAACCCGTAACGCTGTGCCATCCAGCGCCTTGGTAAGATCTCTCGTCGCTGCGCTCGCTCGAGATGACGTCGGTGTGTTCTTACGTAGGGCGGGCCGTGCCCGCGATTCTTTCGCGCATCTAATTCGTACAACACCAACTGTCGGCCACGGGCCGACCTACGCTTGAACCCCTACGGTTCACCCCCGATGTCATTTCGACCCTTGGGAGAAATCCAACCAGGCGGCTTATACGCTGAAACCCCTAACGCTGTGCCATCCAGCGCCTTGGTAAGATCTCTCGTCGCTGCGCTCGCTCGAGATGACATCGGTGTGTTCTTACGTAGGGCGGGCCGTGCCCGCCATTTTTCCCCATCGAATTCGAACAAAACCAATTGTCGGCCACGGGTACGTGGTTCAAAATCTTGAACCATGCTTTGTTTGCCAACTCGCAGGTCAATCAGCGCGCACTCAATTGGGCTCGGAGCGGACCCAAGGCAAAAAAAGATGGTCCAGTAAAGTTACTGACAAGTAAGGCAATATTATTTGACTGCAAAACAAAACCAAATATAACAGGGCGATATGAAGATACAAAACATTTGAGCGCAATGCTCACGCATAAGTTGCATGTCAGGTTCAAGTGAGTTTTTGCTTGCCTTCCTGAACTCGCGCGCTATAATTGCCCCATCACACATCGTAATTTTCCT
The DNA here is from genome assembly GCA_041662605.1 of Desulfomonilaceae bacterium. Classification (NCBI taxonomy): domain Bacteria; kingdom Pseudomonadati; phylum Thermodesulfobacteriota; class Desulfomonilia; order Desulfomonilales; family Desulfomonilaceae; species Desulfomonilaceae bacterium. The sequence goes on along the minus strand of JBAZSD010000016.1, from coordinate 91,546 downwards.
TTCTACCAATATGAATTCATAAGGGGGATCACGCGATGAATGTGGCCCGGTGGGCGCAGTAGATAAACTACTCCTAATCCAAAAACACGCATGGTGGGGGAGCGTGTAAGAATAGCGATGATTTTTGGTTTAAAAAAGGAGGGGAAACCGGATGGAGATGTTTGTCTACTTCACCCCAAGGGGAACTGTTAATGATTTCAATCATCATCCTCCAGATCCAGATCGTCATCATCTAATTCATCGTCGTCCCAGAACTCATCCACCTCATCATCATCCTCGTCCAGGTCAAATTCGCCTTCGGCCAGGTCATCATCAGGGTCATCAAAGGCGTCCAGTTCATCGTCCTCAGTATCGTCATCTATCAGGTCAGCTTCATCATCATCAGCGCTACTGCGCCGCGCCGCCAACGCCTCTTCTTTTGATGGCTGAGTTTTATTCAGTGAATCCAGGTAGCTGGCGTACAGGAAAGCGCCCATGATTTCCTGGACCAAGGTGTCGGTCGGCTGGGAGGGTAGTTCTTTACCGATCATGAAAGATCTCCAAGATATGGGTTAAGCGGAACGTATAAATTCGCTGAACCTCATATTACGGCCAAGATGATTGAGGATCAAGAGGTAGTTGGCGCGGGAAGAGGCTATCTCCTCCGCCGATTCCGGTACCAGCCGCTGTCAGGCGAGCGGAGCGCCGCATCATCCGTTGTGTTCCAATCCTGAAGAGCCAGGAGACCATAAACCAGGGCCCTGACCACCGGCGACAGCATTGCGTACTCATGATTCTGGCGCAACGAATACAGGAGTGTAGGACATAGCCGCTCGTTTATCAGCGCCGACTCATTTAGAAGCAGCCCCCGGGCATGTTCCAGGGCTGATCCGAAATTCCTGATTATCCTGACGGGAACAGCCTTTATTACCTGCCGCCCGTTAACCGCCGTTCTTCGGAAATAACCTGCGGCCACACGATCAGTAGCGTCGATCAGGAATGTGTCCACAAGAAGACGATCCGCAATCTCCGCGGCCGTGTCGGTAATCTCGAAGAGCGAGCCTCTGGCTTCTTCGAGGGCGTGAAAACGGCCGTCAAGCCGTAGGCCGATGACGACAATCGCCGCGGGTTGTTCAGCCGACCAGCCAACGCCCCCGTTTATAACCGTAAAAAGCTCATCCCGGCTCGCGCCTCTGACACGTATATCGCCATCCGGCAGGACTCGCGCGTCCATGGGTCAGAAATCCCCCGACGTCCTGGGACGACCCGCCAGAAAGCGATTACCCATAGCCGAGCGCCTCATTTCATTGGCGATAGCCAATGCGATTACCGAGTCATCATGCGTGAGTTTTTCGCCCGGCCGCTTGTAATTCTGCCTGAAACACCGGTTCTCCGCGTCCCATACCAGTCCCTGAAGCTCAAGCAGTGATATCCGGTCGCATACCGTAATGTCCCTGCGGTCGATGGCCTCAGCCAGTCTGGAAAGCATGGCCTCTTTTACCGGCCTTGTGGTCAGCCATCCCAGACGCTCAGTCTCATCAGGGAGCTTCTTGTCGAGGCGTGTCTGGTAGTACAGATTTGGATAGCCGGTCATCCATGGATAGGCGCCGAGGCCGCGCTCGCACGCCACAAGGGTCGCAAGCCCCGGGCCGTTGCGTTCAATCCCGAGCAATCCATAGTTGTAAAAGACCGCAAGCATGTAAGCGTCGACGCCCGCAATCTCAGGGCGAACCCGATTCGACCTGTAAGTCGCGACAAGAGCGCCGGTCGTGTCATTAATAACCTGAATCACTGTGTAGTCCGCGCCAACACCCTCACCGACATCCATGCCAAGGCTGTATGTCGCCGAAGCCTCCGGCGTTGACCACAACGAGATGGCTCCCTGTTCTGATTCGACAAAAATGGGACCCCTGGCGCGGTCCGCGTCCGGCCATTCGAGCCTGCCCCTTGTGGGGGGCGCCTTTGATGAGGATTCTATAAACTCCATAAGGATTGCCTGATTAAACCAGGGCGTAGATGTGAACGCGAAAGCGAGAGACGCGACTGCCGGATACTCCTGGTGGAACTTGTCCCACGAGTCCTGGCACTGGTTCTTTCGCGTGCTTATAGCCCAGTTGAGCTGATCCGAATCCAGGCCCGCAAGTTTCCCATATTCAACCTCCTTCTCCGTCGGTTCGGAGTCCTTTGCCCGGGGACCCGGCGGCAGACTGTATGACGGGAATTGTTTCCATGACAGGAAAATTGGCGCGATCGACGTTTCGCCGCGCTCGGCCGCGATCCACATCCTGTGAAAAAGGTTATTCATTCCGTTGGCGGTGGATTCCCAGAAGAGCAACGTGTCCCAATTCTGCGGAGTAGCCTGGTTAATGGCCAGGGCCGAGGTTTCCGCCTGGTCCCAGAACGCGACCTCGGAAGCGTGGGCGTAATGGAATGTAGCCCCGCGCGCCAGAGTCGGGTTGGCCGCGGTGTCGACCTGAAGGCTCGAATAGTGAGGCGCCGCGTATTCCAGCCTCGAAACACTGTTTCTTGACAGCACAGGCTTATTTTCGTCCGTAAGATTGGCGTAGAAGCGCTGGGTCATGGCGAAGATTGATCGGGCGCCTGACAGGTGATGCGCGGCCACAAGGCCGAACCGCCGGGGGTAGAGAGTGATCAGCGCGAAAATAACAGCTTCGATCAGGGTGGAGACTCCCAGTTGCCGCGCCTTGAGGCAGATGAATCGACCGGGAACCTGTTTCTCCCGGGCTTCGAGGATCTTTTCAAAAATCACTTCCTGTGAACGGTTCATGATGAGAGAAACAAGCGCTCCGTGTTTGTCGATGATTTGCAGATTCTCGACAAAGGATTGAAGGTTGGGATTAGCGCCGGAGAGCCCGTGTTTGTAGGCCTGACCGGCGCGATGGATACGATCAGCGAGCTTTTCAGCCCGCTTTGTCAGTGTGTTGAGAGACAATACGCCTCACGTTTTTAAAAAAACGAAAAAAACTCCGCGACGCGGCCCGTCTTTTTCCTGGCCTTCTTATTATCCGCCAGTTCAGCGAGTTCCCGTTCCAGTTGCGAGAGTTTTTCCGACAGGGATTCAGCGTCCCCTGTTTTGAGCCGGGTTTCCATAAGGGCCCGCGATGTGTTCAGCAGTTTATCCATGATCTTGAGTTGATCAATTTTCTGGCGGGACGCAGTAGGCGCTTCGGCCATTAGAAACGTGACCACGCGTATGGCGCCGTCCGCTGTCAGCCCGTTTGAAGACAGAGCCTCCAACGCAAGAATCAACTCATCGTTGAACACGTCATTTTCCGCATCCATGATCAAATACCGTTCCAATAAACCGAGAACGGGCAATGGTCACATTCATGCCGGCGCAAACGGAATAAATCGCCTATCATGCGGCGGCACGGGCATGGAAACGTCCGGTCGACATCATACGGAAAAGGGGTGAACGGGCAGCCGACGGCCGCGGGATTCTCTCGATAATCATGAGAAACGTTTTCTAAGCCCATGTCGACGCTCCTCCCTGACCATTTGTTTCGTGCCCGTCGTAGGGAATTTCAAGTCTTAACCTTAGGCTGCGTAGACGCGAGAGGCATGCGATTTCCATCTGTTTGAACAGTTCTTCGGCTTCAGGGTCATCGACTTTTGGAATGTGAGCGCGAATAATGGACAACTGCTCATGAAGTTTATCGAATGAGTTTGAGATCAGTTTCTGATGATTAACTTCACATTTTTTCATTTGCCATTCTCCCAAATGAAGGTTGTGGGACGCGGCGTCCATGGATTTGGAACGCAGTGTCCAGGGTTAACAATCTGAACCCCCCCCGATATGCAGACCCCAAGGGGTTTAGAATGTGATGGGAAAACTTTGTTTTTGGACCAGCAAAATAGATGATTTTTGGTACCCTTTTTGTTGGATCAATATGGCGCCTATGTCAACCTCAAACTGGAAAAGCTCACTCACGTATGGTCTCAGGGCTCCTACCTCTTTGTTCCGCCCATTTTGATCTCCAGTTTACGGGACCAGGGCTGGTAATATCCAAACTCAACCCCGAGGCGGTCTGAGAGCATGTCATCAGCGTTGGTCCATCCCGCTGCGCCTTTCCCTATGCGTGAGACGAGCCGCGCCTTGGCCTGTAGGCTTTTCCACTTGTCTTCCCGTGCGAACGCCTGATCCTGGGCGAGTTGGGCCAGTTCCCTGTCGGAATTCAGCCTGGCGTTGTCCTGAGCGGTTTGTTGAGCCTGCAAATTATCCTGCGCCCGGGACCGTTCGGCTTCGTATTGGCGCCCCGCCAGATTGTTCAACCAGTCTCCCTGAGCTGTGAGCAATTTGTTTCGGGTCAGGAGCAGGTCATTGAGGCTGTTTAGACCTGAGGTTTGTTGCGAGTATTGAGTGTCACGCTGGGAACGGGCGTTTTCTACAGCGTCGCCGAATTTTTTGGAATATTCCGACGCCAGGGTCTTGAGCGCCTGGTGGTAAAGCTCCGACTCGCTCAGCGAGGAGCCGCCCGTCGAAGAGGCGCCCAGTTCTCTCGCCCGCGATCCTGATGGTTGGGATGCGTACGAGTTCAATAGACTCCTCGCTCCCCCGAGATACTGCGAGAGATAACCCTGAATGAGCGGGTCGTCTTCGGGTTTAGATTCCTGAACCGGCCTCAGCGAAGAGTATCTGGCTAGCAGATCGTTGATGAGGCTGTTGATCTGATCGAGTGAAGCGCTGAATGGATCAGCCGATGAATATGAATTTTCAGATGGCATTGTATTGTCCTTGTTTGGTGTCATTCACGCATGTATAAATCCAATTGTCGGCCACGGGCCGACCTACGGCGCCCATCGCCTGTACGACCTACGCGGCGCCCGGATGTCATTTCGACCCTTGGGAGAAATCCAACCAGGCGGCTTATGCGCTGAGACCTTGCACGTAACGCCTGTTCGCTGCTTGGTAAGATCTCTCGTCGCTACGCTCGCTCGAGATGACACGGGTGTGTTCTTACGTAGGGCGGGCCGTGCCCGCCATTCTTTCGCCCATCGAATTCGTACAAAACCAATTGTCGGCCACGGGCCGACCTACGGCGCCCAAAGCCTGTACGGCCTACGGCGGCGCCCCCGCATGGTCATTTCGACCCTTGGGAGAAATCCAACCAGGCGGCTTATGCGCTGAGACCTCGCACGTGATGCCCGTTCGCTGCTTGGTAAGATCTCTCCTCGTTACGCTCGTCGAGATGACAGGGGTAACCAGCGGGCCCCCATTCATCTCACTTCCATCTCGCCGCACTCGGGATTTTCGCATTTCCAGATCGCGCGGTAGCCGCACTCATATTCATCGCTGGACGGGCACACCCGTTTCCATATGGACCATTGACCCCCGCATTCGGGGCATTTGGCTCTTGTTACCGGCACGCCCCCGGTACGGCTTATTGTGGAAGCGAGATATTCAAGAAAACCAACATAGTTACTGAGTAATGTTCCATCTGACATGGGTAGATTTCTCCTCGATATGACATGATCAATTCGGGCAACATCCGTCATCAGGGCCGCCGTTGATCCAATCGCCGTTTGTAGTGTCGATCACACAGCATTTGTCGCCTGAAACGCTAACAATACGGGCTGTGAACTCCTGGCTCGAAAGCCCGTTATCAGAATAAAAACAACACGAAGAAGCGCCGGGAAGGTTCTGAACGCCCGCGGACCCCAAAATCGCGTCGGCTGACGGACCGTGTATTACCGCTAGACACTCCTCAAGCGAGGCGTAGTACCCGGGCAGAGGATTGACAAATTCCCCGAAGGCGCCGTCACATCGAAGATCCGCAACCGCCACCCGATAAAAATACCCGATAGGCGATAATGATCGATAGAACCGCTCCACCTTGAAGACCCTTCCGACGACATCCTGATACGCCAGGGCCGAGGGGGAACGCCGCACGGTGTAACCGGCCGTGATGAATGAACCGCATCCATTGGAGAAGCTCAAAGTCACAGTGCCTTTTCCGCAGCATCCGGAGCATGCGTGGCCGGACTCGAATCTCAGGGTCGAGTCCAAATTCCGGACGAGTGTCCCATCAAGCCTGTAAAGCCCGCCGGGCGTGTTATCGAGGCATACGGTCTCAAGATCCAGAGCGGCGCTCGATGAGTATGAGCAGGCGCCGACGCCCGTAAATGAGTAACCATACCCTTCATTCAGAACAGACTGGTCGGGCGGCAGGACATGGCTGTCGTTAATCCCCGGATTCACAAGCGTCGTTCGAAATTTCACAGCGCCGCATCCGTTGGTCGCGGCCCATTCGATCTCCCCGCCGCAGCACGATGGGTTGGACGGGACGCCGACAGTTGCAGGTCCCCGGGTGATAAGCCGGTTCGCTCCATCAGAATGGTAAGCCGTAGGTCCGGGCCACGACACCTCAGTAGATGCGTATATTCCGTGGAACACTCCAGTGATCTCGCCGCCGTGACAGGCCGGATCCCCTGAAATAACGATGTTGGGTGTGATCTCGTTGGCGACCTCTCCGTCAAGAAAATCCGGAGCGTTCAAATTGATGTTCGGCGCAGGAAAAGCCCCAAGATCTCCGCAGCAGTCACAACCGCAGCCACCCGGGAAATCCAGGCCGCCGCGGACCTCGAAACTCAACGAGCGTCCATTGCAGAATAGCTCATTAAATGTGACAGTTCCGGAACAGTTCCTGTAGATATCTGTAATGAGCGCCTGGTCCGGTGTGTAATCCAGGATCAGGATCTCCTCAGCCTCTCTGCCAAGGATGCGGAATGTTCCATAACGTCCCTTGAATGTCTGTCCATCGACCAGTCCGGGGAATTCCGGGCACATTGACGGACATTTGATCCTGATCCTGCGGATGCGGGCCGACTCGGTTGCGCACATTCCAGCGGAGTCCTCGACCGAAATTTCAATCGTGGCGCAACCTGTGACACTGACCTGGGAAGAACAGTCACGGGGCTTCATGGGCCTGGACGCCTCGGCGAACTGAGGCTTGTTCTGGAAATTCAGGACCGGCTCATCGCAGCAGGTCGTGACCGCCGCGTCAAAGTGATTTCTTTCCGACATGTCCCTGAACTGAAAAAGGTACCCTCTCTGTGAATGGGCGCAGTGATATTCAGGGAGCCTGTATGGTCGGGCCGCGGCCTTGTCCGCTTCCTGGAAAGACAGGTTCTGGTAGACATGGTAAGCGGTGTACCTTCCTGACATAATGTTATATAGCCCCCCATTCCCGGACCCCCAGCATCGTGGCCTGCAGGCCAAAAAGCGTAGATGGGGCGGTAAGACTTATACGGAATTTGAAAAAACGGCCGTTCAAATCAAATGGTCTTGGGTCTATCGTGAATTCATTAACGCCGGCCGCTGATGGCCTTGTGAATTCTATGGAGCGGGGGCTGTCCATGTTTCCATCCGTAAAGACCTCGACTCTAATGGGGGCAAAGGCCGTTGTTTTGGCGAACAAGGTCAGCGCCCGGATGATTTTTTCCACATGAGGCGTCCCGAAATGGACCCACGGAGTCTCCGCCCAGCCGCTTACAGGGGCCCCCGCGTCGGAAAGCGAGTGGGCGCTGAAGAGTTCGAGTATTCGACCTCTGTAATCACCGGCGAGCAGACGGACCTGGCCCGGATTGTGATCGGATCCCGGATCCGAGAACGTTGAGAGTGAAGATACGCTCATGGCGAATGGAGGAAGCCATGCCTTGAGACCGAGATCATAGACAATGAGCCGGTTGTTGAATTTCTGTTCAGAGGAGGCGCCAATCATGGGGACGGCCCAGATTATCCTGTTTCGGGCGGCCCAGTACATTCCAAACGCTGATCCGAGATTGTTCAGATCAAGACGTTCCTGTGAAGAGGTTTGGTCCCACCACGACACCTGGTCGCTGATCCGGTAGACTTTAAGCCCCGCGAAATGCCATGCGCCCCGCTGGTTGATGTAATAAAGGCCCATCAGGTTCTTGGAGTCCGCCTCCATGTGCGGAGCGGCCACGAGGACTCTGCTGTTGATCGGCGCCTGGCCCGCGGTCTCTGCACGCTCGAGAGAAAATGTGGACGGGCTGTACCCGTTGAGCAGGTACCAATCGTCGGTCTTGGCTATAAAGCCCTGATTGAACACTTCGATAGCGGCCGTTATCTCGCCCGCTCCGCCTATTCTCAGGGATGAGGAATCCGGGCCGCACACGCCGTATTCTTCGAGGGGCCTCGAAATGTCAATCCGGTCAGGGGAGTCGGAGCGATTGAGGAGGATTACACGGTCCCTGACTGTGATGACGAAGCCGTATTTTTTCAAAGGGTCGAATTTCGGCCAGATAGCGGCCTCGCTGATGAATGTTTTGGGCGTGAGCGCCGCGGATACGGAGAGCCTTATCCAGTATCCGTACGGGTATAAGGATCCCAACGGTCGATTGGGAACCCAGTCGTCCGGAACATTCCACGAGATCAGTCCCCTTTTACCAAAAGGCGCTCCCGCTGGCTCCGCTGTCCCATCCGAGAGACCGGAGACAGGCGCCCATGACGTCCCGTTCCAGTATGATCCGTTGAGAACAGCCGGATTTGAATTGTGATAATCGTTATGAGGGGTAATTTCGAGATCCCGGAATTTTGAGACGCAGCCGACGTACAAATAGTCTTCAGGGGCCATGGCTTCCGGGGTTTCGAGCGCCCCGTCATTGAGCCTCGCAAAAGTGGGATAGTTGAAATCCTGAACCTCGATGGTGAAATCCTTGGCGGATTTTGCGGACTCATCCCAGTAAATAAATCCAAGCGGCGTGTCGGGGACGCCGTTTCCCATACGGCTCAGGGGTTGACAGGGAGCCCGGAAAAGAATCCGGTTCAGCCTGATACGGGGATCAGTGAGGTTAGCGCAACGTATTCGAAGCCAGTAGCCTTCGATATTGTTGATAATGCGTGGTTGCGGCGGCTCCTGATCCGACTGCCAGGCAATTACCCCTGAGCGGGTCAGCCCGTTGGTGTCATCGGAATTATTCAGGCTGGGGCCCCAATCCTCGCCGAGCGATTCGACTATTATCGGGTTTGACGTTGGGCCCGGCGTTGTCAGGTCAAGAAACAGCCCTGTGGCTATTCGCGTGTCGAGACAGACAAGGATCGAACCGTCCTCAGGCGTGAGCCCCCCAATGTCCAGGGTTGAGTCCGCGTCACTGTCGAGAACTGAATCCGAGATGTCTATCCATGTCACGCCACTGTCACGTGTCAGGAGGACAGCGATAGGCGTCGCCCAGTCGGCCCCTGAAGGGTCAAGTCCACCTGAGAACACTAATGGCGGGCTCGCCTTGCCTTCAGTGATTATTGCCCGGTCATTGAGAGCGCTCACCGAAACCACGCCCGCGTTGGGCCCGAAATCGTATATTTGATTCCATGACAGAGGCTCGTGAGGCGTACATGACGCGAAAAGTCGGGACGAGCCTGAATCTTCCACAGTTTGGGCCAGCAGGTATGTTGTCCTGGTGGTTGGAAACATGAAAGAGCCCAGATAAACGACAGTTCCCGCGTCAGCGAGGCTCGAAATCACGTCATAACCGTTTCGAACCCTCAAACCGGGACCTTCGATGTCAATGTTCCCACCCGCGAATAAAGACGAATTTTCAGAGGCGAGTGGGTTGAGTCCCTGATTACGCATACCCGCGGTCCAGTCGAAGAGGTTGTAGATTCGGGCGCCGGCTTCCGTAGATGTCAATTCCGTGATCCTCCCATTACCGTCTGGGCTTGAGTATTGCGCTCGCAGGCTCTGTGACGCCAAGCAACCGTCTTTTCTCCAGTTCATAGAGCCGCGAGTATTCCTGGAACTTGAGGTCCGCTCCGGGGGCGTTTCGGTCCCGAAGAAACGCCTGGCGTAACGCGAACATTGTGAAGAGGGTGTCGTGCGCCGGGGGCACGGGCGGGTCGCAATTGTCCTCAGAGCAACCGAGGCTTGGTGGCAGCCTCGAATAATAAACATGAAATCCCGCTTCAACGTTCTTCGATGGCGCGGGCCACACTTTCATCATGCCGTTTCGGACGAAGTACCACACGGGAGGGCCGGTTGCGCATGAACGGGCCGACCGGTCAAGGTATTCTTCGAGGGAATGAAGTTCCTTCATCAGATCCCGGGCGTTGTTGAACCGAACCTGCTGGACACTCTGCAAGTCCGGTATCGCCGCCCCTAAATCTATGGAGTCCTGGCCTTGGACAGCGGGAAGACGCTTTTCAGCGGACCAGTAATTCTCACGGGCAAGGTCTTTAAGACATTCGTTTATGGATCTCAGGATGAAATCATTACGCAGGAAGCCGCTATTTTCTTCATTGAACAGGTCTCTTGTCGAGCGAATGATGGACGCGACTCTACCCGCGCATTCGACATTAAAGGACTCCGTGTCGACCGCCAGTTCAATACGGTAAGCGAATGTCGAGAGTTCCGTCGGCGCTGGATCAAGGCCCTCAATTGCGAGTTTTATCCGGACACACAGAGCGTCCCCGTATTTTGGCGCAACGCCCGATATCATGCTGTGATCGTCCACCAAAGGAATGGTACGGACGGCTGTCAGACCCACAGCCAAGGAGTCTGAACTTAAAAAGTGGGTGGACGACGTATAGGGGTTTGAAACGGGGAGAGCAAGGTTCGAAGCCTGAGTCAGCGCCCTGCTCTCGATGTCCCAGGAATAAGCCTGCCCCGTGGCCGGGATCGTTTCATTGAATATAAGGCGCACAAAGGACCCAGGCGTGAAGCCATACGGTATTCGAAACATGATGAGAGCCTCGTCTCCCGGCTTCCATACTATAAAACTCACGCCAGTCAGGGAGTCATATCGGTTCCTGGGGCAAGGGCCGTCTGTCGGCCCTAATGATTCGATGTCGAAAACGGCCATGATTATAAGCCTTTATAGTTTGGTCGAATTCAGTTCAGAGTGATCTCTTCCCTGGTAACCATTCGTAGAGCCAGGTTGACAGCGGCGAGCGCGACAGTCGATATTTCCGCCCAGCGGCCCGGGTCCATCCCAATGGCAATTGCGATAGCGCCGGAGAGCGCAACGAGGTTTACCCAGATTGTTTTCGAAGCCCACCACTGTTTTGCGTTGTCCATGATTTGTTCTCCTTTTGGTTAAAGCGAAATGTTATCAGTCTCCCATGTTCAGGCGTCTGACACGACTTATCGTCTCAGTCAAGCGTCTACCCATAGGTTCGGCTATTACACCGCGGCTGCCGGAAGCGTGCGTGACAACTCGGCCATTCGGGGTGACCTTAAGGAAAGCTCCGACATGACCGTTTGGTCGGGTTACCGAAAAAGTCCAGAAGACAAGATCAAGCTCCTCGGCCGATTCAGGACTGACACTTATGGATGTCCATCCGCCAAGACCCTGGGCCATGCGTGAAGCGGTGGTCCTGGTTACTCCCGGCAGCCCGGCCCATTTGGCCGCGAGATAAATGTAGCCGCTGCAATCCAGAGCACTTGCGATGTCATTAGATCCACCCCAGACGTATCTGGGGTTCCTGGCGACAATGAAATTCAATTGTCTACGGAATGAGGCGCCGAATTGTGGGCTGAGCGCATGAGCCTCACGTCCAGCAAAGGATTGCGCCAATAACGAGAACAACAGAAGCCATAACGTAAGAACACGCTTTCGGGTCATGTCTTATGCTCTCCATCCAGTCTCCCGGTGTAACGAAATCAACAGCGAGCATGAGACCGGTTAGAAACGGCGCCGCAATGAGGGCCGCGGTCAACCGGATAAGGGTGTAACGTAGAAGCGAATAGGGGTCGTCTCCCATAATCAGGGGGGAATAGACGCTGGTCGAGATTAGGGCCAGAAGGCCTAAAAAAGCCGTCACGGCAAGAATGAGAACATGAATAAACTCTCTTTTCATTGACCTTTTCCCATGAAATAGCCGACAAACGCGGCTACTCCCGAAATAGCGGTCCCAAGCGCTATGATCATCTGCCATTTGAGATTCTGGGAAGTCTCCGTCCTCCTTAGATTTTCTTCCCGACCGCGCTGGACCGCCTGATTGCGCTCAGTATCCTGAACACGGATGAGCAGGTCGGTCATCTGGATTGAAGATCGATTCATGAAATCGGCCTGAGTCTCCTTCAGATGATCAACAGTCTCCCTGATGTGCGAAAGAATGGTATTGATGTGGTTGAATCTTTCATCGAGCCATTTGTGTTGAATGTCCGTGGCCTCGGTCATGGCGCCTCCTTTCCTGGGCTGAAACCCGGGATATGGATCGCTTGTCGGTTCGTTCATTCGAGAAGACACCTTGGATCCATTGTCGTCATGGCCTTGATCTCTTCAGCACGGCGAACATTTCTTCGAGATTACGGGCCTGGCTGAAGGCGCGGGCCAAGTCCCCATCATGGTCGCGAGTTTCGAGAGATCGGCCCCCGGATTCGGTTGTCGCGCGGGTCCGGGCTTCACGAAGGGCCTCATTCTTTTGAGTCGCCGCGTTTCTTGCCTTGGAATCCACGGTCCTGAGAAAATCGGCCGCCTGTTTTGGCTCAACGCCTCTATCCCGGATGAGGTATTCGAGTTCACTTCTAAATTCTTTCAGTGTCGCATTGGGAGGCTCTTCAAGGAAGTCATCCAGAAGCCTGTTAAACTGTTCACGAGCGCCAAGGGCTTCATAGATTTTTCTGTCCATAAGCTGGGCCAGGTCATCCTTCGCCTTGCCAACAAGCAGGGCAGCGCCCTGGAACGGGTCTGACTCGTAGTTTTGCCGGATGTTCCGGATAAATTCGTCTTCAGAGGCTCTATGTGTGGCGTTCTGTTCGCGTTCGACGAATTTTTCGAAGAGGTCCCTGGTTTGAGCAAGCTCCGCATGGGTCTCCATTGACTGTTTGAGCAGGGTCTGGATCGCCTCGGACGTCGGTTCGTTTTCCGGAACGTCGGGAATGCTTTGGGTTTCTGGGGTTTCGGGTTGAGACTCGCTCGCTTCTAAAAGTTGTTCTTCTTGTTCCATTGGTTCCTCCAGTTAAAATGACATGTATTTGAAACCGTTATTTCGGTTGAGCCGACATTTGCAGGAACTGGGCAAGCGTATTCATGTCGTCGGGGTAAGGGCCGAAAGGTCCTCCATTAGGAACCGGCGTCGGTGTGCGAGGTTCAGGGAAGTCCGGCGGGCGCTGTCCGGTCTCGGGCTGCACTCGCGTGAAGACTCGGTCCACAGCGTCAATGCCAAGCAAATCCAGATATCTCTTGATGAGTTCGGAAAAGGATACCCGGACGCCTTCTTCAGCCAGGACCGAGGAGAATTTGGCCAGAGTGGGAAGCGCCCGCTCGATGCTTTGGGCCTTGGCTATCCGGGTTGAATCCTGCCTTGTAATGGTTGCGACCACATTGTATTTTCCGGATTGTATCTCATCCACCGTTACGGTCAGGGGAACGTCGAGTCCGCTGTGATCCCGGACCGCTATTACCTGGTCGTCGATCAGGAACTGCTGAATCATCGAAAGAGCCAGCCTGGCCATGGGCTCGACAAAACTTCTCGCGAACAGGTCAGCCCTGGTCGTAAATGTGTTCATCGATGATTCCTGAAGGATGTGGGCCTCGGTAACCGTCTTGTCTCTCGAGGACATCCCGAGCGTCGTGTCCGAAACACTGGTGCGCTTTTCCAGAAGCATGTTCAGGTAATTGATAAGCGAGTTGACTTCAGCCTGAGGGAAACTTAGCGCAGGGAACGGCTGGATGTCGTCCGGGTCGTCAACCAGCCAGACTTTTCCCGGATACACGAATTCATCATCTGATGACAGGCTTCGGGCGGCGGATGAGCCTCTGCGCGCGACCAACATGGCGTTGGCGGTCAGCCGGGCATTGTCCTGAGACTGACTGAGGAACTGGGAAATCGAATGAATGAGATCCAGATTGGTCTCAACAGCGCCGATGCCGAGCGGTCCCGGCACAGGCGTGTAATGGGCGAGGACAAAAGGCCTCAGGCCCGACCAGAGAGTCGGCGAGTCGGAAATTCTTATCAACAGCCCATTATCTATGGAGTCATCTTCAAGCCGGGTGACAATAGTGACGATGACTTCTTTTTTGCCGTGAGGCGCCGGGACCTGGCCATGCCATTCCCAGACGAGGAAGCGTCTGATGTCGGAGTCGGACAACGTTGATGAATCATTGTGAGATCCCAGGGACCCGGCGATAAAACTTTGCGAGGAGCCGGTGTCCCTCCAATTGTCTACGAACTCCGCCCGATTTACGTTGTAAACTCCGAGATCAAACATCTCCGTGATCTCTTCATAGGATTTTTCTACAATGTGGCCTACGCCGGAATGTCGCTGAACGTCGTTATGTGTTGCTCGCCAGTCGATCAACGCTCGATCCAGAGGGATCAATTCGAGAACCGGGCAGTCGAACATCTCGGATTGTTCATCGATGATCCGTGAGGAATTTCTTTCCCATCTTTTTGAAGCAAGAGGCTGGGGACGCCACGAGATCTTCGCGAAGGCCGTGCCGAAGAGACAAAGGCTTTGTAACGCCTCATAGAGCCTCGTATGAATCTGCCCCAAGGCCAGCCGGTTTATGAGCAGTTCCTGCAACTTGAAAGACGTTGGGTATCTCAAATCTGAAGCGACCTGATAAAATGAACGTTCAGGGATTACGGTAAGCCATTCCGGTCCGCTGAACACGGCCTGGTAAGCGCGATCCGCCCAGGAATCCACTATGTAGGACGGAGACAGAATAATATCGGATCGCCCCAGGCGTCGGATTCGCCTGCTCCGCTGTGAGCGCCCTGAAAGGATTGAGCGCTACTGATCTTTGTTTCACGAGTGTTCCAGGATGCAAGGTCGCGGCGGTTGTGATAGAGATCCTCGAGGAGTTTCCACTTTTCAGTTTGATTCAGGCTCAAGCGACGCGAGTTTTTGATCCATGGCCTGAGATACTCCAACGCCATTTCCGCGAGTCGTTCGAGATCGGTATCGTCGGAATTGTCGCCCACGCTTCCGTCTTTTAGTTTAGGTTCCACTGCGCCGGCCTTTTTTCGATGATGAATGGGTTTGCGATTATCTCCACCGATTCGAGAGGGGCGCACAGTTTTTGAAATGTCTTTTTTTGAGCGATCCTCAAGAAATCGGAATGTGGTATGATCTTGGAATGCTCCGGAAAGTCGTGATCCAGATGGTCCTTGTTTATGGTAAGGGCCTGTAACTCCTGTCGAGTAATCTTCTCCATTTTTCTCTTCTCATGCAGTGGTTCTACGGTGATCACGAATGAATACGACACTGTTCGCCCCCTTCCTCTGAAAGTGATAAATTAGGGTTAATTATTGGGTGGACACTGGTATGATTAAGTCTTGTGGTTCCTGATTAACAGTATGTGAAAAGGCCATGTCAGGGTCAAGCTCTCGTTGGAAAAACGCCGGAGGATCAGAATCCATAATGATTAGAAGTATTGGCAGGGCGACGAGACACTTCGCCTCGCCGTTTCTGAAACGACTGATTACTGGAGCGCAAACCCCTACGCTTTCGGGTTACAAGATTACTCATCGCTGTAACCTGAAATGCGTTCATTGTCCTTACTGGAAACGCGATGGACGGGAACTTGATTTCGAGGGCGTGAAAAAGACTCTGAGAGCGCTGAGGGACACAGGGGTGAAAATACTGATAATTGAGGGCGGGGAGCCTCTCCTGTGGCGAGACGGCAAGAAGAGCCTCGCCCATGTGGCGGAATACGCGAAGAAACTGTTTCCTTCAGTCTGTATGACCACGAATGGCACATTGCCATTTAAGGGACTTGAGTTTGACCGGGTATGGGTGAGTCTGGACGGAACCGGGGAGATCCATGACAGCGTTCGAGGCTCAGGGGTGTTCTCAAAGGTATGGGAAAATCTGGAGACACAGGGAGAAGGCGGAGCTTATATAAGCTTCACGATCAGCCAGTTGAACAAAGCCTGCGCCGGTAAGCTGGTAAGGAAGCTCAAGGGCCGCGTGGCCGGGATCACGATCCAGTTCTACTATCCTTACAACGGGTTGCCGGACGCCCTGTTCATAGCCCCCGAGCAGCGGGTCCCCATACTTGATGAGCTGATTGAGTTAAAGCGGGAGGGATATCCGGTGGCCAATTCATTCAGCAGCCTCAGGGAACTGAAGAAGGCAAGATGGACTTGCTTCGATGGGTTGCTTGCCAACGCGGAGCCGGATGGGCTGGTCACCAAGGGGTGTTATCTTCGGAATCGGGGTCCGAGTGTCTGTGATAGGTGTGGGTTTAGCGCCCACAATGAGATTTCATTGGCGTTCAGCGGTAATCTTGAGTCTATAATGACAGGGCTGAGGATATTTTTTTAGGAAGCGTCGGCTTTTTGACTCTGCCTGTGATGTCGCGTTAGTCTGGAATCTAGAACAAGTTGGAACTCGAGTCCGTGGCCGGCCCGAACATGTCGCTCCAATCACGGGTGAATCTGTAGACCTGTCCCAATCCGTAGAGTGAAACAGTCAGGAAGACAGTTTGATCCATGTCCTTGATTTTACGGGTTACCGGATCCTGTTCACGGGACTCGGAGTATCTGAGCAGCAGGCTCCAGCACTGGGGATGATAGTTTAGGCCGAGGCTTGTAAAATAGGCGAAATCAAACTGATGCGTGTACTGATTTTCCACAAACAAATCCAGAGCGGGAGTAACTCTAACCTGAAGATTCAGGTTAGTCTGGCGGTTAAGGTCTTCCCTAAGCTCATCTTCAGCAAACTGATGCAGGATCTGTATAGTGTCTCCCCTATGATCCATCACCCCAAGATTGATCGAATAGCTCCTGGCCCTGTTCATAACGGGATCGTACTCAGCCTGCGCTCTCAGATCCATTAGTGTGTGTGGCCTGATGGCTATTTCGGCCTGGGTGTTTGTCCAATGTGACTTTAGAGGGGAGCGTTCGCCCAGGGGATCTTCGGCTGTACGAGTTTTATGGAAATCATATCCCTGAGATAAGCTCAGTGAAGCAAAATCGAGGTACTGGCCTTGGGCCATACGACCAACCAGAGCTTGTCTTATTTCTCCAGTAAGCAGGCTGACCTCGCCCATACGGTCGGTTTCGTCAAAATACGGGTATTTCTCGCGGCTGTGTACAGGTCTGTAGGTCCAGACGACTCTGGGCCGGATAGTATGCTTCACCTTTTGAAAACCGAACATGGATCCTGAATAAACCTTGTCAATATCGGTAAACATGTCTGTGTTTATCTGGTACAGGTCAGTCCGGACGGAATTGACGGAACTCACGCTCTTCTCGTGTTCATAATAATCAGCGGCGTAGCCCCGAGCAAAATATGTTATCGATGGGTCGAACTTTAAATACTGTCCGAAAGCCACGGGGAGACTGAGCCTTGTATCCCATTGAGCACGGGCTCCAAGCCACGCGTCATTCATAATAGGGGCGTGAAAATAGTCGTAGCTTAAGCTGGAGCTAACATAAAAAGGTGTGTAAGGGGCCTGCCTGTCAAACAGGGTAGCCGTCAGGGTAGGCAGGTTCTGAACGGTTCGGGCGTTATCGGGCAGGTCGAGATTGTCGAAATATCTGGCTTCAGCCTGAAACAGGAAGTTGTTTGTTTGGCGGTACATGACAGCGTTTGATTCCATGTATCGGACCCGGAGCCTTTTGTCGAAGCGTCCTCCCCAGATATCGAAATAATTCCTGTCCGAAACCCAGTGCAGGTTGGTCTTTAATCTGGCGGTCCTGGAAAAATCCTGATCGTGACGCCAGGTAGCGTAAAAAAGATTCTTCGCGGGATCAGCAGGAGGGCCGTATTTCCAGTCGTAGGTGTATTCACCATAAAATCGACCCTTGAGATCCTCCGTCGGGTAATATCGAAATTCCAGTCCAACCTGAGCCGCCCTTTTTGAACAGAATCTGGGCGCTATTGTCGCGTCGACACTCGGCGCAATGTTCAGAAAAAGAGGCAGTCGGAGATCAATGCCCCTCATGGAACTGCTGGCGGTTGAAGGCATGAGAAAGCCGGACTGTCTTTCACGTTTTGCCGGGTATATGAGCCAGGGTATGTAGAAGACGGGTATATCCTTAATGTAAAAGAAACCGTGTTTGAGGACGCCGTAACCTTCCAGAGTGACGTCGAGATCCTTGCCGGTAATCTTCCAGTCAGGCGTGGCTCCATCGCATGTGGTGAAGCTGCCTTCGCTGACACTGTAGTCTGAAGACCCCTTTTTCTCGAGTTTCTTGCCTTCGAGGTAGATGTGCTGGCGGGTGAGGAGCAGCTTGCCATTGAAGAGCACACCAGTAGCCGCCTTGAGATTTATCGTGACTTTTTCCGCTTCGATAACATCGGAAGCGGATCTTACTATAACGCCTCCGGTAGCTGTGAGTTCTCCATTACTCGCTTCGTAAACGATGCTGTCGGCTCTGAGCCTTGTATTTCCCTGGCTCAGCGAGACGTTTCCTCGAGCGGTGTACGTATTTGTCTTATGATTGTATGAAAGGCGTTCAGCGGACATTTTTACCGGAAGATCGCCCGGTATTATCGAAGTTGGGATACTTTTTTCAGTTGGCGCGAGTTCTGTCGTTACGGCAAAGCCGGGCGCAGCGGCCAGTATGACAATGGTTGTCATGAGCGCCGCTACTGAGCCTGAATAAAGAATTCGCCGCAAACTATATCTCACTCGTCGTTTTTCCCGCAGGCCCTACGGACCGGGCCTATCATATATAAAGAGCCGGCCGCGACAATCAAGTCGTTTTTTCCGGCATGGGAGAGCAACGTCTCGAAGCCTTTCTCAATGGAATCCGAGGCTTGCGCCGGAGTCCCGTGAGCCCTCACAAGCTCCGCCAGAGCCTCAGGCTCCATACTACGATCACTGTGAGGAGCGACGCACACAACTTGCCTGGCTAAGGGAGCGATGGTGTGAACAAGGGTCTCCACGTTCTTATCTTTCAGAATACCGAGGAGTAAAAGTGGGCGTTGTGAAGGATAAAGCTTAGTTAGGGCGCTTTTCAGTAATCTCATGCCTTCCGGAGTGTGGGCGCCGTCTATGATGACATCAGGATTCCGACGCAATAATTCGAATCTGCCGGGGAACTGTGTTTTAGAGACAGCCTCTCTTATGGCGGGTTCAGAAATTTTAAATCCCTGGGCTATCAATTCCTGGGCTACGCGAATAGCGATGGAAGCGTTCTTGATTTGATGGGCTCCGGCCATAGCCAGGCGCAATCCAGCGAGACGAAGTTCATCAGATGTGTAATCAAAGGAATCAAGAGTGGTCCTGACACCCTTGAAGTCACGGCCAAACTCCAATATCCGGGAATTAAGATCCCGCGCGGTAGACAGGATGACATCCCTAGCTTCCTTACGGCCGGCGCCTGTAATTACGGGCACGCCACTCTTTATTACGCCTGCCTTTTCAGTCGCTACAGCCCTGATTCCGGAACCGAGGTAGTCTTCATGTTCTCTGGAGATATCCGTTATTACGCTTACCAGGGGAGTGATGGTGTTGGTGGCGTCAAGCCGTCCGCCCAGGCCGACTTCTATCACCGCGAGATCAGGTTTTGCCGCTGCGATACGATCGAAGGCTATGGCTGTAGTGTATTCGAAGAAAGTGGTTCTTATCGGGTCATGCAGAGGTCTGATCTTTTCAGTCGCTTTGATCATGTCTTCTTTGGAGATCATGCGGCCGTGGATTCGAATCCGCTCACGGAAATCGTTCAGATGCGGTGAAGTGTAAAGGGCGGTTGAATAACCCGACAGGCTGACAATGGCGTTTATGAATGAGGAAGTGGAGCCTTTTCCGTTGCTGCCGGCAATATGGACTGATTTGAAACGGTTCTGGGGGTCGCCCAAAGCGGAAAGCAACGAAGAAATGTTGTCCAGTCCCAAGAGGATACCGAAACGTTCAAAGCTGTACAAAAAGTCTATGGTTTTGGAATATTCCCTGTCTACATCGACAGAGAACGCTGTCGCCTGTGACATAAAAGCGCCTCCGGGCAGAACAACAAATATTTGTGTGATTTTAATATCACATGGCCGTAGGAGCGTCAAGGACACTAAATAGCTAATATGTTGTATTAATTGGAAAATGTAAAACTGGCTGAGTGTGATCCCTGTGGCTTCATGCTATAACGCCTGAGCGAGCCTGGATATCATAGCGTCCCAGTGGGATCCTCCGCGATAGATGACTATTCTTCCATTTACGCCTGTTAATTCCTGTTTCTTCCTGTCAGGCTTCATCTTGAATTTGTCAACCAATATTGAAGCCAGTTCTGTGGGTTTTTTCATGTGGACCGTACCGACGATTCTTATGCCCGGATTATTTTCGAGCAGGATCGGTATGGTATTAACAACGTCCTTGTCGAACCAGCAATCAAAGTAGACTATCTTTGACAACCTTGATCGGAACGTCTCGGCGTATGGGTCATTTTTTGGAGTTCTGGCAAGCCAGCTTCCAACAGAGTCGAGGACTCGGCCTCCGCCGGAAAACCCTGCGAGTGTTATAGATGTTTTATCCTTATTAATATTGGGATAGGTTTTTTTCAGGGATTTGAACAGGCCGTTTACCGTCTTGAAAAGGAGTTCGGGATAGTTTCCGTCCTTGACCGTCAGGGAACTCCATCGTTCTTTGGATCGATTGTTTGTCGATACGTAAGGAGTGTCCACAAAACCGACAAACAGAAATGGTCGGTCGGGTCTTTTTGACGCGAGGGCCTGTATCTCTTTTCTAAAGTCCCTGTAATAGTCTTTGGAACTCATGCCATGAAAATACAGTATCAATTCGATGTTATCAAATTTACGAAAGTTATAATCCCCGACAAGCCAAACGTATTTAAAATCATTATCCCAGGGGCTTATCCGGTATCGCTGGTAAGGAATTTCGCCGCTTTCGTCGACCAGGAACCTATGTTCCTTGAGTGTCGGGATTTCCATGTAATCGCGGACAGCCAACGAATTAGAGACAAGTGAGCAGGAAAAGAGTGGAGAGATGAACACGAGTAGACATAGCGCCTTAACGCAGAGCGCCCCAAACGCCATAAAATAGCTGTTCGGATTTGAGTGGGCGTTACAGTTTGGCGATGTCAAACGCATAGGGATGAAAATCCTGTCAAGATCTAAGGATTTCCCTCCCCAATCTAAAGTATTTTACCTTTTGTTGGCCAAGGTGTCAATGGCAGAGCGGACAAAACCTTTTTAGCAGCGCTGTATCAGTCGCTTCAATAGCTGAATCCGTTCCCGCCGTACCCATAGCTATTCCAAAAGTGGCTTGAGCAATAGCGGGAGCGTCATTCCATCCCCCACCATATTGCTACCAGCACTGTCAGCAAACGTGCAAGCAAGGCGTTGCGCATCGGAGGATACTCATTTATCCGCCTTCAAATAGACCCTCTTGTTTCTCTCCTTCACCTATGTGGCTTTCTACTTCAATGGTTTATGATGAAGCCTCTTTCAGGTCATTGTCACGTTGAAAAATCCTGTAAAGAGCGGGCAGTACCAACAGAGTAAGGCCAGTACTTGAAATCAACCCGCCGATGACTACGGTAGCCAAAGGACGCTGCACCTCAGCCCCGGTTCCTGTGGACAGAGCCATAGGCACAAACCCCAAAGAGGCGACCAGGGCTGTCATAAGCACTGGCCTCAGCCGACGGAGAGACCCTTGGACAATAGCTTGATAAGTGGAGTTACCGTCTTTGCATAACTGGTTGATGAGAGTGACCATGACCAATCCGTTAAGCACGGCGACGCCGGCCAATGCTATGAAACCCACTGCCGCTGTTATTGAAAAAGGCATTCCACGCAGCCACAACGATAATATACCTCCCGTCAATCCCAAAGGAATACCTGTGAACACGAGCAATGCATCCTTTACCGAGTTAAAAGCGCTGAACAATAGCAGGAAAATCAGGATGAGGCTCAAAGGCACAACGATGCTCAGGCGTTTCCTGGCGGCAAGAAGGTTCTCAAACTGTCCACCCCAATCCAACCATTGGCCTGGTGGTATCTTTACCTGCTCATTAATTGTTTGCTGCGCCTCCGCTACGAAAGATCCCAGATCACGACCTCTAACATTTGTCTGAACCACAATTCGACGCTTGCCGTTTTCTCGACTGATTTGGTTCACCCCTTCCGTCGTACGAACCTTAGCGACTTCTTTCAGGGGTAAGAAGTTTCGTCCGACGGCTTGATTCGTGATATTATCCGTGGAACCCAAATTTGGATACTGCGAAGATACACCTTGAGGAGGCAACGGTACGGGAAGATTCTCTAAAGCGGAAACGTCATTTCTGAGATTTTCAGACAACCGGACTACGATGTCAAATCGTCGATCACCTTCAAAAACCAAACCCGCATCTCTCCCGCCTACACCAATCGCGGTTACTTCCTGAACATCAGCGGCGCTGAGACCATAACGGGAGATCGCAGCCCTATCTACGTCTATATCAACTGCCGGTAAGCCTTCTGTCTGTTCCACTTTCACATCAGCGGCGCCGGGAATTTTCTCGACAACACGAGCAATAGACTGGGCAGTTCGCGCCATTTCTTCAAATTTATCTCCATAAACCTTGATGGCCACGTCACTACGGACACCTGCGATCAGCTCATTGAAGCGCATCTGTATCGGCTGTGTAAACTCGTATTTAGCTCCCGGCAGCTTTTCCAATGCGCTTTCGATCCGCTCTATCAAGCTGCTTTTCAGCTCGCCCGGATTGGGCCATTGCTCTTGAGGCTTTAGAATAACAAAGGTGTCCGAAACATTTGGCGGCATAGGGTCTGACGCCATTTCGGCCGTACCTGTCTTGGAGTAAACTAATGCGACTTCTGGAAATCGTAAAAGGGCTTTTTCTACCTTTAGTTGCATTTCAGTAGATTGAGTCAAGCTTGTGCTAGGTATACGCATGGGCTGGACGCAGATATCTTTTTCGTCAAGAGTAGGAATAAATTCTTGTCCAAGACGCCCAAAGAGTAACAGCGATAAAACGAAACAGGCTATTCCTCCGGTGACCACCAGGTAACGATGAAGCAAGGCAAACTTCAGAGTAGGTTCGTAAACACGTTCAGCCATTTTGATGAGTATGTTTTTGTCTTCTTTCACCCTACCCGATATGAACACGGCCACCATGGCAGGGACGACGGTCAAGGAAATTACAAATGCTGAGACAAGAGCAAGAATGACAGTTGTCGCCATAGGGTGAAACATTTTGCCTTCAATCCCAGTAAGTGACAGAATCGGAATGTAGACCGTGATAATGATAGCTTGACCAAACACGGAGGGCTGAATCATTTCTTTGCCGGCGACCACGACTTCGTTGAGACGCTCAGGGAGAGTCAGAACTCTTCCAAATTCATGTTGTCTTTCTCCTAAACGTCGTAGACAGTTTTCTACTATGATCACGGCCCCATCGACGATTAAGCCGAAGTCTATGGCCCCTAAGCTCATAAGGTTTCCGCTTACGTGCAACTGGACCATACCGGTAAACGCCATAAGCATGGAAAGAGGGACTGCAAGCGCAGTTATGACAGCAGCCCTAATGTTTCCCAGGAGAATAAACAAGACGACTATGACCAAGATTGCGCCTTCGGTGAGATTCGTACGCACAGTAGCAATGGTTGCATCCACCAGTTTGGTTCTGCTCAGAACCGGCTTGGCCGCAATGTCGGGGGGAAGGTTTTGGTTGATCTTGTCCAATTTGTCCGAAACGGATGCCGCCACTGTCCGGCTGTTTGCCCCGATCAGCATCCAGGCTGTGCCGATTACCGCTTCATTTCCATTAAAGCTTGCGCTGCCGGTACGGAGTTCCTTTCCTATCGCAACGGTAGCGACATCATGCATGTGGATCGGGGCGCCTGACCTGGTGCTTACCACGATATCCCCAATTTGGGTCTCGTCTGAAATCCTGGCGTCCGCACGGACAACGTAAGCTTCCCCTTGATGTTCAATATACCCTGATCCGGAACTGATGTTGTTACGCCTTATCGCCTCAATCAAATCTTGAAATGTTAATCCGTATGAAAAGAGCTTCATTGGGTCCGGTTGGACATGATATTTTTTGACAAAACCGCCTATGGCGTCTACATCAGCAACTCCTTCAACGCTCTTGAGCTGAGGACGAATAATCCAGTCTTCAACCGTTCTGAGGTAGGCCGTTTGCTCAAGGATGGTAACGAGTCTCTGGCCATCAGGGGTCAAGTATGATCCGTCGCTCTGCCAACCGGCTAAACCGTCCTTGATGTTCGCCCCTTTCCCATCGGGATGGCTGTAGCCAACGGTCCAAACATGAACTTCTCCAAGCCCGGTAGTGATTGCCCCCATCTTTGGTTCAGCGCCCGCTGGAAGGTTCCTTCGGGCTTCAACCAGCCTCTCATTCACTTGCTGTCGCGCAAAATAAATACTCACATCGTCACGAAAGATAGCGACAACCTGAGAAAATCCGTTTCTCGACAACGATCTGGTATAAACAAGCCCAGGGATGCCCGCCAGTGCGTTCTCAACAGGAAACGTGATCTGCTTTTCTATGTCTATTGGGGAGAACCCCGGGAACTCTGTGTTGACTTGAACCTGGACAGGAGTAATGTCCGGTACGGCGTCGATCGGAAGCCTCTGCAACGAGAACAAGCCAATGATGGCAACGCAGACAACTCCAATCAAAACGAGGTACCTGTGTTCGACAGAGAATTTCATAACTTTTTCAAGCATTAATAACGAGCCTCAATGTATGTTGCAAATTCTTCCCCTAAATTAGTGATCATCAGCGACATCGCTTTTTCCCAGCTCCGCTTTGAGGAGAAAGGATCCATCGGACGCGAACTGTTCACCAGACTGAAGTCCTGAAACAATTTCAACATGTTCGCCATCTGCCCGACCGGTCTTTACGAATCGGGGTTCAAACCCCTCCTGTTCGCGTACAAATGCTACGGATTTATTATCGACATTCTTTAATGCAGCCTTTGGAACTAGTACGGAAACATCTACATCCTCAATCGAAACTTTTGCTGAAACAAAAAGGCCGGGGCGCAATTTTCCATCAGGGTTTCGGAGGACCACTCTTGCAATAGCGGATCGGGTGTTGTCCCCGACAAATGGTTCTACATAATCCACACTGCCTTGAATATCAGGGACACCGGCGCCGATAGACATTACAACCCTCTGTCCGCTCCTGATATTAGGAAGATCTTTCGGGTAAACTTGCACGTTAACCCACACAGTACTGAGATCGGCTACCACAAAAGCGTTGGTATCATCTTTGAGCATTTCACCCAAGGTTATGTGTTTCTGGATCACTGTCCCCTGGAAAGGAGATGTTATTTCATATCTCGACAGAGAGTCGGGCGGTTCGCTGGGCAGTTTTTGTAAGAATTTCTCTGTAAATCCCAAAGCGCGTAGTCGTTGTTCGGCTGAATCTTTTTCTATTTCTGCTTCGTCTCTAGCGGTCTTGATCTCAATATACTGTTTTTCAGGGATGGCTACCTTTTCCCACAGCATCTCAAACCTTTTAAAATTGCTTGTTGCAAGGTCTAGCCTCTTCATAGCGGCAAGGTATTTAGCTTTGGCGTCCGCCAATTCCCTGCTTTCCATAACAGCCATTACCTCTCCGGCCTCAACCTGGTCTCCTGCCTTTTTGCGGACATCAATTACTATGCCGCCCATGCGTGGGACTATATGGGCCATGCGATCAGCGTTGATTACAACCTGGCCGGGAAGATCAACTGTTACCCGGAGCTTTCCAGGACATGCGGAGCTAATAGTTATGCCCTCTTCTTTGATCACCGATTCAGACATTTTAATAAGCTTATGATTTGGGTCTTCCTTTGCTTCGTTAGGATCATGATCACTCTTGCTGAGCTGTTTTCCTTGGGATTCAGGATTCCCTCTTTCCGGCAAATTGCCGGTTGCAATAACGGCTACAAGGACACCTACCAGTGTAGTCAGGACTAAGATCGTCCTTGGTTTAAGATTCATTGATTTTCTCCACCAAACATTTCTTTGTTTTTATTCAAGAACTCCGAAGTTACCTTAGGATTAGGAGAGACTCACCTTGGTAGGGCAGAGCCTCCAATCCTGAACGCCGGTTCCGAGAAGATAAGCGGAGGCTTTCATGAACAAATCCTCTTCACTTTGGGTCTGGCTTTTGCCTGCTCCCACAGTCTACAAATTCGATCGAAGGTCGCTCAGATTGAAAAACACGAATCGAGAAGAACAGATCGATATGCGCTTCGTTTTGAACGAAGCTAATCGACACTGCCGGAAGGAAGGCTCAGATCAGCAGGATTACAGAGTTAGTTTTACAGAGAGACAGATAGGTCTGAAAGATGTCTGGCGTCAGATAAGTTCCCAAATGCAGGGCCGGGATTTCATGGTGAGAGCCTAAGGCAGACTCAACGGACACAGAGTCAAGAATGAGAGCAAGAGCCGAGTTGAAAGCATCCCCTCTCTCTTCAGCGACAAAAACGGGACTATCAATGCAAGAGACACAGCACTGGCCCGTGAGGTTCGAGAAGGATTCATGATCTGCCGCTGGTCCCAAAATAGAAATGCCGCTACAATTTCCGCCAAACTCAAACGCAGTACGGCCATCTCCCTCATAACACCAGATCCAGCCGGGCGATACCAATCCTGTAATCAGAAGAATCGCCTGCATCATGGCTATGAGTCTTGTTGTATGTGACCGCCTCTTTTTCATGACAGCCTGTTTTGGGTCCACTTTTTCGCTTCGATCATGTCCGCCTTAAAGATCAAGGCTAGATATCCATATACATGGGTGTAATTCAACATTAAGAGATTGTCAAGATTGTTCATAAATTTAGTCGTATATCGTTAGTTTTGCAATCAATCGTCCCTTCCCATGTTTCACATGAATTTCCGCATAGACATATGCTCGTTCCTGGAGACGCCACGGCGTGAGTCGCCAACGAAACTGTTCATCTGGTATTCACCCTAATCATTTCATGGGTCTGTCTTTGCCCCTGCTGAAGAAATTTAGTCCCTTCAGCCATAAAGGTTTTCCATTTAGCGTCCTGTTTCTTCAGTTCGGACATTTCTTTCTGGTATTTCAGTTGTAACCTCCAGATGCCTCTGTCCGAGGCGATGGATTTGGAGACCCCGCCAAATAAGACCATTATCGCGATCAGGAATATGAATTTTTTCATCGTCGTTCCTCTTTCCGCAACTCGGCATACTGACCCAGCCAGGGCCTGTAACGAGCAGGTAAACGGGAGCGCACTCCAGGTCGTCAATGCTCATGTTGGAAATTCTGTCATGGCGCAACTCCACATAGAGGATTTCTCTCAATCACTTACGCTTAATATTCTTAGATGCCTTAAGGTTGACTAAGGCGCCATATCTTTGAAATACATCCAAGACATTACAAAAATTGACAGTGTATAGTCACACAACTTGTCCTATATTAATCAGAGCGTAAAAGTCTGAGAAAATTGGAAGCAGAAACTGAAAGACCCTTGAGGCGCCGCCGGATGTCCAGAGGAAACAATGTCAAGTTCATTTAAGCTTAAATTGTTATTTTGTGTGACATTGGCTTTCAACTTGGTGTGTGATCGGTCATGGGCATGGGAATTCTCGATGGAGGGTGAATATATCTGGAGAAATCGGTTAGTCCAGCAGCTTGGGCCGAGGGGATTTTTCGGCAGGTACGATTTGGATAACAGTTCTACGCCGGGGGACTTCGCTTCCATGAATGGCTGGGCCGGAGGGAAGCTCGAAGGGATGTCATCATCTAGTGGCGCCGGTGAGCAGCGGATGGAGACCAATATTGTTACGGAACTGAGACTGAATGGGGCGGTCAGGTTGAGAGGCGAGTACAGAATTGGCTCCTGGCTGGATCCCATAGCATCGGCGTATGTAAATTCCACAGGTCCGGGCGTGCAGGTCGCTATCTCAGAAGGGCAATGGACCATGTGGTGGCTAAGCGCTCAGACTCCGTGGGGGATAGTTGTTTTTGGGAAGAGACCTTTCACTTTCGGATGTGGTCTCCAGTACAACGGGGCCGAGGACTATACATCAGAATCGCTGCTTCTGGTCTCCCAATACGGCCCTTTTAGAATCGGGCTGGGTTTTTATCCTTTTCGGCGTCAGCCGGATAATCCGTTCAGACAGGATCGTCCTAATAACGCTATCGCAGATCCGACCAATGATCCCTATAATGCAAATCCGCCCGGCAATCCTTATTTTAACGCAGGTGACATGAGCGCAGCGCTTGCCGTTTCCCCCACGGCATACCTCACCTACGACTCGGGCCCCTTGTCTATTGGTATTCTTGCCGAATATTTTAGCTACCATAGGGGACCGGAATCACAACGTCTGCAGGCTGATAGAGAAGGTTTTCCTGCAAGCGATATCGTGAGTACCGACGGTGGAGTATTTTTGAAGTACAATAACGGTCTCTTCTTTCTCAACGCGGAACTGGATTGGGTGAACAAGACTACCAATTTCCACAGATCACAGAATGGAACCTTTTTCGGGGCGCCTGACCGAACTGACGGTAGAGGAAGCCGATTTGCGCCTCACTACACTGAGGCTTACAGATGGATGGTAGAAACCGGGGCTATCGTTGGACCTGCGAAAGCTACCTTCATCTACGCGTGGTTGCCGGGTCCCGATAGAAGAAACGGAATCCTGATTGATAGACAGCCATACCTTTACGGCTTTGGAAATTTTGGATTATTCGGTCCGTATAGTCTGCTCATGAGCTTTTATTATGGGGCGGGGCTGGATTTGTTCAACCTCAATACAGACGGTTACATGAATGACGCATCGATCCTCGCAGCGAGATTCGACTACGCCGTGGCCTCCAACCTGAACATATTTACCACCTTCTTTTGGGCTGACAGGGCTTCTGCTAACGGCTATGGATGGGGATTTATGCGTCCTGCCAGTACAGGCAGCGCTGTCGAGTTCAGCAATCTCAGTACGTTAAATGCCTACACGGTTAACGCTCCATCAATCCCTGACAACAACCTGGGTTGGGAAATCAACGCCGGTGTGGACTGGAAATTGCTGGAGCATTGGACGGTCAGAGTTCTTGCAGGATACTGGCAGCCTGGGCGATGGTTCAATTACGCCTGTGTAGACAAGACGGTTCAAAATTGGAACACAGAAACTACCTATCCGTTCGGAGTTAACCCCGATAGAATGATTGACCCTGTCCTAGGGTTTAAAGCCAAGTTTGTGGTCGAATTTTAACGTCTTTTCCAGGTTGAAACGACGAAATCTATGGGGACCTGGTTAGGAAACTGAACTCAGAGCAGAACAAGATTGTCCGCGTGTACAGCTTCATCGTTACGACGATAACCGAGTACCCAATCGATCTCGGGTGTTTGTCTGCCAATGATTTTGCACATCTCTTCCGATGAATAGTTTATTAAACCAATGGCGAGGGCGCAGCCCTGAAGATTCAATATTCGAACAGCGGAGCCGTCCTCAAACTCACCCTCGATTCGAGTCACGCCAATCGGCAGAAGGCTTTTCCCCTTTTTTGTAATCGCTTTTGCCGCCCCGGTGTCCACATATAGATCCCCTTCAGGCTGAAGGTTATACCGTATCCAGTGTTTACGGGCCGATATTTTTTCTTTCGCAGGCAGGATAAGCGTTCCTATCATAGCCCCTTCAAGCACCCGGTTTATCAGGTGGGGAGTCTTACCTTTGGCTATTATCATTGGAATTCCGGACATTCGAACTTTATCGGCGGCTTCAAGCTTCGACGCCATGCCGCCCCTACCTATGGAGGATGAAGAGCCGCCGGCGTGCCCGAGAATCTCGGGCGTAAGATCTTCGACCATTTGTATAAGGCATGCGTTAGCGTTGACTCGTGGATCGCAGTCCATAAGCCCTTCCATATCAGTCAGTGTTAGGAGCAGGTCCGCTGAGGCAAGCACGGCCACAAGAGCCGAAAGATTGTCGTTGTCCCCCAATTTTATTTCATCAACAACAACCGTGTCGTTCTCATTTATTATGGGTGTGACGCCCCAGGACAGGAGTGTCATAAGGGTGTTTCTGGCGTTGAGATAGCGTTGTCTGTGCGTCAGATCGTCTCGAGTCAGCAGCATTTGACCAACACGAGCGGAGTGTCTTGAAAAAGCGTCATCATATGCGGCCATTAGCCGGGTTTGGCCTACAGACGCAGCGGCCTGTTTTTGCGGAATAGTTCGGGCTCCCTCCTTGAGTGACATCCGACGCACACCGGCGGCTACGGCGCCTGAGGAAACAATTATGAATTCCTTTCCACTCTTTTTATAATTACAAATTTCGTCAGCGAGTCCCCTGATGATTTTGCGGTCAAGTCCCTTATCAGTAGTGACAACGCTTGAACCAAGTTTTACCACGATCCGCCGGGCGCGTGAAACGACGCTTTTTCTTATTTCTAAGAGTTTCATTTCCTCTATCCTGAGGCTTTAAGCGTTTTTGAAACTTCAAACAGAAGGTCTCTTACCCCTTCTCCCGATATCGCGGAAATTAGTTTAACAATCAAGCCTTGTGACTCAATATTTTTGGATAGTTCCTCTGAAGCTGTTTTATTCTCTGGGATATCCATTTTAGTGATCACCACTATCATGGGTCTTGACGACAAATCACAGCCATAAGAACCGAGTTCAGTCATTATGACGCCGAATCGCTCGATCGCCGGAGGCTCAACAGACGGACTGGGATCTATAAGGTGTAAAAGAATGCGGGTGCGTTCAATATGTCTCAGGAAACGATCCCCCATGCCCGCTCCTTCATGCGCGCCTTCTATCAGACCCGGAATATCGGCCATGACAAAATCCTTGCCGTCAGGGGCTCGAACCACACCCAGTCCGGGAACTTTAGTGGTAAACGGGTAATCCGCGATTTTGGGCCTTGCGTTGCTGACCCTGGAAATTAAAGTTGATTTGCCACTGTTAGGCAAACCGACGAGGCCAACGTCAGCTATAAGTTTGAGTTCGAGTCTTAGTTCTTTTTCTTCTGCAGGGCCACCGGGTTGGGCACGTCTGGGGGCCTGATTCCTTGAAGTCGCGAACCTTGTGTTGCCTTGTCCCCCTCGTCCGCCTTTGGCCACAATCACTGAACTGCCGGGCTCATCGAGGTCGCTCACAAGCTCATCAGTTTCAGTGTCAAATATCTGGGTTCCAGGCGGCACCCGAATAACAAGGTCCTCAGCGGATCGGCCGGTTTGGTTTTTGCCCTTTCCGTCCGAGCCTTTGCTTCCACGATACAACTGCTGATATTGGCAATCTAGAAGGGTATTCAGCGATTCATCGGCAAGAATAATTACATCGGCTCCTTTGCCTCCATCGCCGCCGTCCGGGCCACCTTTAGGTACGAAAGCTTCTCTGCGGAAACTGATGCAGCCGTTGCCTCCTTTACCCGACACTACTTTAATGCGCGCTTGATCAACAAACTTCACTTGTTATTTCCGATCCAAGAAATGAGTAATTAGTGGGAGAGAGCTTTCAGAACATTAGAAGCTGTTTCTCCTGGGCTAACCTTATACCATGCGTTGATAATTTTTCCATTTTCATCAATCAGAAAAGCGGAACGGATTATCCCTTCATAGCTCTTTCCATACATTTTCTTCTCCCCCCAAGCCCCATAAGACTTTGCGACCAAATTGCCGGAGTCGGACAGTAGCGGAAAACCCAGAGAGTATTTTTCATCAAACTTTTTTTGTTTGTCAGGCTTATCCGGACTTATTCCTATGGCCGATACATTGAGTGAGCCTAATTCCTGTAAAGAGTCTCGCACGTTACAGGCCTGTTTCGTACAACCTGAAGTGTCGGCCTTGGGATAAAAGTACACAAGCAGTTTTTTCCCTTTGTAGGCGTCCAGCTTTACAAGGTTGTTGTTCTGATCGGTTAACGAGAAGTCGGGCGCTATATCGCCGGCGCTCAATTTGGCCATGTTTGTC
Source organism: Desulfomonilaceae bacterium (assembly GCA_041662605.1). NCBI lineage: Bacteria > Pseudomonadati > Thermodesulfobacteriota > Desulfomonilia > Desulfomonilales > Desulfomonilaceae > Desulfomonilaceae bacterium. Next base: position 59,784 of record JBAZSD010000016.1, on the reverse strand, counting down.
ACCTCCTTGATTCAGTCAGCAGAGATTGCCTCTTGGGCTCTTATAATATATCTCTAGTATACATGACGAAATTTACGCAAAAAAGTTTGATCAGGGAATGATAGAAATTAGTGATTTTGGAGAAGTCAGACAGATCAAGCTGGCGTCAGAATTAGACGGCGACCCGTATTACTGGGTTTCCGCGTATTTAATCGACGGACTCTTGATCGATACGGGATGTTCAAAAACCCTCAAAGATTTTTCAGAATTCCTGGAAACCGCAAAAGTCGACATAGTCGTTAATACTCACAGCCACGAGGACCATATCGGCGGTAATCGCATGATTCAGGAAAAGTTTGGATGGCCGGTATACGCTAGCGAGTTGGCGATCCCCGCTATCAAGAATCCTCCAAAAATTCTCTGGTATTCTGAACAGGCCTGGGGCCGGGCTGAACCCAGCGAACCAAAACCGGTGGCAAATGTGATTGAAACCCAAAGATTCAGCTTTGAAGTTATTGAAACGCCTGGTCATAGCCCTGATCATGTAGCGCTTGTTGAAAAAAACGAGGGGTGGGTATTTTCAGGGGACCTGTTCATAGACAGGCGGCTTTCGGTCGCTGGTCCCGGCATGAATGTCTCGGACATGCTCGCGTCCATGAAAAAGCTCATTGATTTGATGGACGATGATTCAATGCTGTTTACATCACTGAGAACGGTAAGACGTGATGGTCGAAAAACCTTGCAGGATTTTATTCTACGGTTCGAGAGACTGAGGGAGGATGCGCGAGCGCTTCGCTCCAGGGGGCTGGAAGTTCGTGAGATAGTAGACAAAATATTCGGCGGCGAGAGCATGTTCGCCGCTATAACAAACGATTTGTTTTCATCAGCCAATCTTGTCAGGCTTCTCCTGGAAGATTAACATCGACGAAACCCTGGTCGCTTTTCTGATCAAAAAAGCCTTTTGCGCCAGACCCCCAGAAACGCAATAGTGTTCATGCGGATTCAAGAGCCTCCTTCATGGCCGCCAGCAGGAGAATAACATTTTCATGGCGGCTGTTGTGCCCCATTAAACCTATGCGCCAGACTTTTCCAGCCAGAGGGCCAAAGGCTCCGGAAATTTCAATGTTAAAATTCTCTAACAGGTACGCGGTGACAGCCTTTGCGTCCACGTCGTCAGGAACAAGGGCTGTGGTAAGGCTTGGTAAACGGTAATCTTCAGAGACATGGAGACCAATACCGAGGTCTTCCAGCCCTTCCCATAAAGCCTTCGCATTTCGCAGATGGCGTTCCCACCGGTTTTCAAGCCCTTCTTCAGCTATTATTCGTAGAGCTTCCCGCAGGGCGAAATTCATGTTTACCGGCGCTGTATGATGATAGGTTCGTTCCGCCCCCCAATATTTTCCTAAAAGGCTCATGTCAAGGTACCAGTTGGCGACCTTCGTTTTCCGATGATTCAATTTCTCAACGGCTCGCGGCCCGAAAGTGAGAGGCGAAATACCGGGAGGACAACTGATACACTTTTGGCTGCCGCTGTAAGCGACATCAACGTGCCAGTGGTCAAGGAAGACAGGAACCCCTCCTAGACTTGTCACTGTGTCGAGCAACAACAGGCAATCGAATTCACGGCAAAGCTTTCCTATTCCTTCCATTGGCTGACACGCGCCGGTGGCGGTTTCCGCGTGGATCAAACCCAGAATTGCGGGCCGATGAGTTTCAAGAGCCTCTCCTATTTCCTCCAGTGTGAAAACTTCACCCCAGTCCTTGTCTATTCGACGCACGTCCGCTCTGTTTCGGGAGGCCATGTCGCAAAGCCTTTCCCCGAAATAGCCATTGACACCGATAAGGACGATATCGTCGGGTTCGACAAGGTTCGCCAGAGTAGCCTCCATCGCAGCGCTCCCGGTTCCACTGACCGGTATTGTAAAGGCGTTGTCCGTCTGCCAGATGTAACGGAGAAGCTCCTGATTTTCGTTCATTAGTTCTATGAATTTGGGGTCCAGATGACCTATTTCGTTTGTAGACAGGGCTTGACGAACCCGATTGTCGTAATTTGAGGGACCGGGGCCCAGCAGAAGACGGGGAGGAAGATCCAACTGAGATGTGTTGATCCGATGTCTATTGTTTACGGGGCCAATTTTATGATCCATTTGTCAATTTCCTCTTGGTTGTTAATGAAATATCCGGGGAATTCCATCTCATCTAGCGCCATGTTACTCTAGGCTTATTCCTGGTTGGAATCCGATGATATGTGTTCGATGGATAACCGATCATTAAAGCGCCAAACGTCTGATGACCCGCAGGCAGCGCAAGGGCCTGCTTCATGGGGTCAAAGAAATTGGCGGCAGCGTTGAAATATCCGGCCCAGCATGTCCCAAGTCCTTTTGAAGCGGCATAGAGTTCCATGTATGTAAGCGCTATCACGCAGGCTGTCTGCGTAGGCGGTAAGCTGGAAAGACCGTGGGCGACTATCATGTGAGGAGCGTCCCTCAAGACCCTGTCTTTACCAAGTCCCCAGGCTGAGATTACGTGATCAAAGCTCATCATCTTCGCAAACTCCGGTTGAGCTTTTACAACGAATTTCATCCAATCTATTACGATAGCGGCCAACGACCTCATATCTTCCTTGTTTTCAATGACAAGCCAATGAACCGGCTGGGAGTTGTGACCAGACGGCGCATGATTGGCGACTTGTATCAAATCCGTTAAAGTCGATCTATCAACCGGTTTCTGCTTATATCTCCGGATAGAACGTCTTGATTTCATCAGGTATGCGGTTTCTTCGGGGGATGGGACAAAATCTTTTGATACGGGCTCGCATTGGTCCGGTTTTAAAAAGTTGAGCGAGATAGCGGCGTGGGGGCACACGGCCACGCAATGCCCGCATTTTATGCAAAACTCGTCCGCCCCATCGATTGGCGCTGGGAAAGATTCCTTGGTTTTCATCTCAATGATCTGAGCAGGGCAGTCAGAAACACAAAAACCATCACGTTGGCATTTTGTTTGATCAATTTCAAAAAGGTTCATAAAGGTTCTCCACAATTTCTTAAAATCTGGGATGTTCTGATGACAAATATCTTGTGGCTTCATTCTATATCAAGAAAATGCGTCAATGCAATTTTCTAAAGGGTCTTGGACCAAAATCCCTTATATTCCTGAAAAATCAGGCTCGTTAAAGCGCAAACAGTTCGGGCCGAATTTCTTGCAGTCTCCCAGGAGTTTGGTATAGTATGGGCCAATTCTGACAGAAATCATTGGTCAACCTAATAGCTGGATTACTTAAGTAGCTCAATACTGGTTGAAACTCGGTTTATGTTAAGTCCTTGAAGAGGAGTCCTAGGTTTCAACAAAGTAACAAATGGATAGTCAGGAGGCCGAGATGATGAACAGGTTCAAGCTGATTGCGCTTTGTGGACTGTTGGCATTGTTTGCGGGTTTCGCTCTGTTTGGCGCAACTCCCACCTACGCCAAAACCGTGGAACTTAATTATTCCATTTTCTTCCCCGCTACTCATGGGCACACGCTTTTGGCCACTGAGTGGGCGAAAGAAGTCGAAAAAAGAACCAACGGCGCAGTTAAAATCAACATATTTCCCGGAGCTACTCTCACACCGGCCGATCAGACTTATGACGGAGTCGTTAAAGGCATATCCGACATAGGCATGTCAGTTTTGAGCTACACAAAAGGAAGATTTCCTCTGTCGGAAGTCATAGACTTACCGCTTGGTTATACGAGCGGCCTTCAGGCTACCAGACTGGCCAACGCTTATTACAAAAAGTTTAATCCCAAAGAACTATCTGATGTGAAGGTTCTTTATCTGCACGCTCACGGACCAGGGATTTTTCATACGGAAACCCCTGTTAAGGTGATGGAAGAATTAAAAGGGATGAAGATTCGATGCTCGGGAACCAGCGCAAAAGTAGTCGCCGCCTTAGGGGCTACTCCCGTCGCGATGCCTCAAAATGAAACTTATGACGCTCTTCAAAAAGGTGTGGTTGATGGTGTCGTGTCCCCGATAGAAACTCTAAAGGGATGGAAATTCGCGGAAGTCATCAAATCAACCACCGAGAACTTTGGCTCCGCTTACACCCTCGGATTCTTTGTAGTCATGAACAAGAAGAAATGGGAGTCATTGCCAAAGGAAACTCAGGAAATAATTGAGAAAGTAAGCCAGGAATGGATTGATAAGACCGGGAAGGCCTGGGATGAATTCGACAAAATTGGAAAGGAATACACCCTATCCAAGGGAAATAAGGTCATTCCCCTGTCAAAGGAAGAAGACGCCCGATGGGCTAAGGCGGTTCGCCCAGTTATGAACGGATATGTCGAGGAGATGAAAGCCAAGGGATTACCCGGCGACGAAGCTCTCAAGTTTTCTCTCGATTGGCTCAGCAAAAATCCATGAAATATAAATAGACGAAACGACCCAAATTCTTCTTAAGAGGATTTGGGTCGTCGTCCTTTGGAGGGACTCTGTGAAGACAATTTTTTTCTTGTCTCGGGGTTTATCCCAAATCATGTTTGCAATCGCGGGAGTTGCGTTGACGGCCACAATGTTGCTTACGGTAGCGGATGTTCTCTTGCGCGCATTTCGAAAACCAATAGTTGGAACCTATGAGTTGGTAGGGTTAATGGGGGCGATAGTTGTCGGATTTGCGATACCTGAGACATCAAGAGCAAACGGCCACGTTATAATGGACATATTGCCAGGGATGCTGTCAGGAGGATGGCGTCGGCTACTGACCGTGACTACACGACTTATAGGGATTGCGCTATTCATTATTATTGCGGTTAATCTTTGGTCAATGGGCCACGATTTTCGCGTAAACGGCGAAGTGACTCCTACTCTGCATCTGCCTTTGTATCCAGTGGCTTGGGGACTTGCAATCTGTAGCCTGGTGGAGTGTTTGACTCTTTTTGTAGAGATCTTACAAACAAAGGAGCCTGAAATATGAGTGTCGCGATGATAGGTGTGTTGGTGATATTGCTGCTTTTCGGGCTTTTCTTCATAGGGCTGGAAATTGGATTTGCCATGGCAATTGCCGGTTTTATAGGATTTGCTTCAATAATTAACGTTGACGCCGCTTTTAGCCTTGTAGCCAAGGATATTTTCAGTGTCTTTTCATCTTATGGTTTTACCGTAATTCCGATGTTTGTTTTGATGGGACAAGTCGGCGCCAGTGGAGGAGTCGCCAGAAGCCTCTATGATTCGGCCTACAAGTTTATAGGGCACATTCCCGGCGGTCTTGCCATAGGCACAGTCGTGGCGGCTACGGCTTTCAAAGCCATTTGCGGGTCCTCTCCAGCCACCGCAGCGACATTCGCCACAATAGCGGTCCCGGAAATGGATCGGTATGGATATGACAAGAGATTGTCGTGCGGCACCGTGGCCACGGTAGGCACGTTAGGTATACTGATCCCTCCAAGTGTTGTGCTCATAGTGTATGGCATCCTGACTGAGACATCCATAGGCAAGCTGTTCCTTGCGGGAATAATTCCAGGGCTCATGTTAGCTTTTTCTTTTATTCTGACGCTCGTAGGATGGAGCATGATCAACCCCAAACTGGGTCCCAAAGGAGAGAAATCGACATGGGCCGAAAGAATAGCTTCTCTGCCCGCCGTACTTGTCGTTGGCGCCATTTTCTTCATCGTTGTGGGTGGGCTTATGGAGGGTTTTTTCACCCCCACTGAGGCTGGAAGTGTGGGAACACTGGCGGTGCTGATACTGACTCTCGCCAAGAAAGATATGGATTTTAAAAAGTTCATCAAAAGCTTGAAAGAGACTCTGCGAATCGCCTGCATGGTATTGATGCTAATAGCGGGCGCCACAATCCTGGGGCATTTTTTCGCCGTGACAAGGACCCCATTTATGGTAGCCTCGTGGTTGGAAGGTCTCCAACTTGATCGAAACATCATCATGCTGATAATTATTGCGGTATATCTAATAGGAGGATCCTTCATAGAGGACCTAGCCTTCCTGATCCTGGCGACGCCAATTTTTCTGCCTGTTGTGCTCAAAATGGGGTACGACCCCATCTGGTTCGGCGTTATTGTTTGTGTAATCACCATGATAGGTATTATTTTGCCTCCTGTAGCCATAAACGCGTTTGTGGTTTCCGGGGTCACCAAGGTGCCTGTAGGAACTGTTTATAAAGGTATTTACCCTTATTTGATAGGTATGGTCATATGCCTTTTTATTCTACTGTTTTTCCCGGAGATCTCTCTGTGGGCGCCCAGGACATTCATGAAATGACGTCCACTTGAAACTGGTCCGGAATTTAAGCACGTTGTTGAATATGAGAAAATTTCAATGAACAAATCAGCGCCATACTGGAATCCATATCTTGAAACATTACCTCGAGAAAATCTCGAAAAGCTTCAGTTGAAGAAATTCCGGAGAATCCTCAACTGGGCGTATGAAAACTCAAAATTCCATCGATCTCTATACAATGAAATAGGACTCAATCCGCAGGACATAAGAACTCTTGACGACGTGAAACTGGTTCCAAAGGTTGAGAAATCCATGATGCGTGACGTCCAGCGTAAGGACCCATTCCCGTATGGCGACGCATTGTGCGTTCCGCTGGACGAAGTTACCGCATTCAGGCAAACAAGCGGTACGACAGGTCAACCGGTTTACCAGGCTGACTCCTGGCGAGACTGGGATTGGTGGTCGGAGTGTTGGGCGACGCTGCTCTGGGCTCAGGGTTACCGGCCGCATGACAGGGTTTTTCTTCCGTTTGGATACAACATCTTTGTAGCGTTTTGGGCAGCCCATTACGCTAGTGAAAAAATCGGATGTGAAACAGTTCCCGGAGGAGTCCTGGATACTCAATCGAGGATTCTGAAGATGGCTGAAATCAGGGCGACGGCCATGATGGCAACACCAACATACGTGCTTGGCATGGCGGATGTGGCTCGGACAAAGATGGGGATTGATCCTGCGAAAGAACTTGGAATCCGAAAGATTACCTGCGCAGGTGAACCGGGGGCTCTTGTTCCCGGTACAAAGAAGAAGATAGAAGAGGCCTGGGGGGCAAAGGTCTTCGATCACGCCGGCGCGACAGAGATAGGCGCATGGGGTTTTGAGTGCGCCTGTCAGCCAGGGGCGCTGCATATTAATGAGGCCATGTTCCTTGTCCAGGTCGAGGATTTGGAATCAGGAGAGATTTTAACTCATCCCGGAAGTTCCGGGAAGCTTGTAATAACAGCTCTGGACAGGTTGGCTCAACCATGTGTGCGCTTTGATTCCAAGGATGTAGTGGAACTCAGCGACCAAGTTTGTGAATGTGGCCGAACCTACCGTCTACTTCCAGGTGGAGTTATTGGTAGGGCGGATGATATTACCAAAGTCAAAGGCGTGCTTTTAGCCCCTTCGTCAATTGAGGATGTCGTCAGATCTTTTCCTGGCTTGGGTAGTGAGTATGAAGTTGTCGTTCAAAAGCGCGGAGACATGGATTACATTACTCTCAAGGTGGAAGTTGAAGAACCGTCGATGTCTGATTCAAAAGCGCTTCTGAATGGACTCAAGACTGAACTTCGGGTTAAGACAAACCTTGGATATAATATTGAATTATTCGAGCCCGGCGCTCTGCCGCGTTATGAGGTCAAGGCAAAACGATTCAAGGATTTGAGAAAGGAGCAAACATGAGTTTGGTCGAATCTTCGGACAACATCATTCTCTTCAGAAACACGGCCAAGACCATTCATGAATTGGCTCAATGGCTTTACGACGAGTCCAACGACTTCCCTGCCGTCAACAGAAACGCCAAACGTGTCCTGGCGTCCATCGAATTGATTCAAATAAATCTGGAAGAATTTGACCAATAGGTCATGTCTCATCTGTCCAAGAGAAATGTTGTAGTTATTTTTGTGGCCGTCTTCGGCGTCTCAATTATGATCTGGTCTGGTCTTGTCTACTGGGAAGGACCAGACTTTAGAGCGTCTTTCGAAAACGAAAAGAATAAACCGGCCAGATTTGTGACTGACAGGAATGGAGAAATCCTACGATTTCTTCCGGACCATAACGGATGTTTCAACATTTGGAGAAGCGTTGATAATGTTCCGGAAGTCATGGTTGAATCCATCGTCAGCGCTGAAGACAAGCGATTTTTTCATCACCCTGGATTTGATCCTATTGCAATTGGTCGAGCAGCGTACACTAATCTGAAATATGGGCGGACGATTTCGGGGGCTTCAACAATTTCCCAGCAGACGGTTCGATTACTCAATCCAAGACCCAGAACCTTTTATTCAAAAATAATAGAGTTTCTTGAGAGTGTTAAGCTGGAGCGATCTCTTTCAAAAAGAGAAATTCTGGAATTGTACCTAAACCTTGTACCCATGGGTGGGAGGCTCAAAGGAATAGCAATAGCAAGCCTGATTTATTTCCACAAAGATTTGAGTCTAATAAACGCCAATGAGTCGGTGTGCCTAGCCGTCATTCCACGCGCTCCAACACGTCTTGATCCTAACAACATGACTGGACGGGAGTCTTTAATCGCGAGGGCCGAGACTTTGACGCGTAACATGCCTCATACGGGGATGATTGCGCCGGAATCCGGGCCAAAAACACACTCGCCGTTCAAAGTGCAATTTTACCACCGATATTTTCCAAATGACGCTCCTCATTTTGTTGACCTGATATTGGCCGGAGCCCCTTTCAGGGATCCGGAGATAAGAACAACACTGGATTTAAATATCCAGAAGGCTGTTGAAAAAATTCTTGAATCTCACTCTGATAGGTTGCGAAGATTGGGCATAAGTCAGGCGGCGATAATGATAGCGGGGACCGAGGACCGTGAAGTCTTGGCCATGATTGGCTCCAGGAAATACTCAGAAGATCAACTGGGCTACAACAATGGCTCAATTTGTTTTCGGTCCGCTGGTTCGACCCTGAAGCCTTTTTTGTATGCCTTGGCTTTATCAAAGGGATACGCTGATGGATCAGAAATTCCCGACACTTTCCGGTCGTACAAAACTGAACAAGGTGATTACATGCCGTTTAACGCCAACAAGGTTTCTTACGGACCTGTCAGTTTGCGTTCGGCTTTAGGGAATTCCCTCAATGTTCCGGCGATAAAGATGGCTGAAGCTGTAAGTTTGGAGGAGTTTTCCTCTATTCTGAAACGCTTGGGACTGATTTCAGGAAGTCGAGGCGCATTGGAAAACTATGGCTTGGGTTTGTCTGTTGGAGCTTTTGAAATTAGACTTTACGACTTGGTTCAAGCCTATGCGTGCTTGGCTTCGGGCGGGCTGTTTCAGTCTCTGCGAACAATACCTAATGAAAAGGGACAAAGTGAGCAAATTTTCTCGGACGCCGTGTCGGATCAAATAACCGATATTTTAAGTGACCCGCTTGCAAGAATTCTTACGTTTGGAAACCCGACATATTTTGAATACGGATTCCCGGTGGCCCTTAAAACCGGAACAAGCTCCAAATATCGTGATAACTGGGCTGTAGCTTACACGACGAAAAGCGTTATAGGTATTTGGGCGGGAAACTTTGACGGTTCTCCAACTAAGGACTCCCTGGGAGCTTCATCCTGTGGCCCGCTACTTAAAGACATAGTTGACGCGATGGGCTCTATTGCTCCTGCATATTTGCGGAACAAGCGTTCAGCGCAGGCCATGAGATCTCTAGACTCAGGAGGCGTTGAAAACAAAGTCGGCGACTTGGGACTAGACAAGAAGAGAGCATATCAGGAAACGGACGAGGATCATGTTTATCTGGGTCCCGCATACGCCAGGTGGGTCTACAAGAGAGAAAAGGAAATCGGATTAAGCAGATTCAAACTTCAAAAACCGGCCACGAAATTTGATTCTAATATCCTTGCCGGAAAAACCCCTGGAACGGGAATGAACGCTGCAGCAGGCTGGGACAGGGAAACTGCTATTGAGATTATAAGTCCCCATGAAGGGGATCGACTCGTTTGCTCTGGAAATTCTGCCTCAACGATCCCTTTTCGGGCTTTACCTCGCGTGGTAGTGGAATATGTAGTATGGCTTGTTGACGGGAAGGAAGTAGGTCGAACTCCGCCTCCGTATGAGTTTTTTTGGACCCCGTCACGCGGGCGGCACGCGATACATGCTGTAATCCCGTCACAAGACGCCGCGTCGATCTCCATTGAGGTAGAATAAATATCGACCCGGAATTTTCAGGAAAAGACCATGAGGAAAGTTGCTAATGGATTACGCTGAATATGTTAAGAAGTTCTCATTTCGATTCATAAAACCAGAAATGAGGTTGCCTTTTTCGAACTCTTATTTTGAAGGCCGTTTATCTGACATATTGACCCGAGGAGGCATGGGGTTTCCTGAGAAATTTGGGGCCATGTTTGACTTGCTCAACACAGAGTACCCTGAAGACAACATGGAAACGAGGACGAAAATGAAACAGTTGGGCTCTGTACCTCGCATGTCTACTACAGCGCTTGGGGCAATTATCAATAAAGGTGTAGCGGAGATGAAGCCGGACGAAGCGTTCGTAAACATCGGTGTCTGGTTTGGTTTTACTTTTTTTTCAGGTCTTCTGGGAAATGGATCGAAACGTTGTGTGGGGATTGATAACTTTTCCCAATTTGGTGGCCCCAAACAGCGGTTCATGGAAAAATTCGAAGCGTTTGGAACTGGAAATCATCATTTCTACGATGTTGATTATGCTGAGTATATTCAACAAATCCATTCAGGTCCTATTGGCTATTACATCTATGACGGGCCTCATGATTATGAAAATCAGTTGAAGGGGCTCCGCCTTGCTGAACCTTTTTTCTCGCCGAAATGTGTCATCATGGTTGATGACACTAACTGGCGTGAACCCCGAGAGGCCACATACGATTTCATATCATCAAGCAAGATAAAATATGAAGTGTTGCTCGATGCTGTAACTGTCCAGAACTGCCATCCAACTTACTGGAATGGCGTCATACTATTTAGAGTCAATGGGTCTGACTGACCAGATCAATCCTGAAGAAACAAGACAAAAGCACCCCAGGTAACCAAAAACCAGGGAATAATTCCCGGACGTGTAATCAAGCGCATAGCCGCTCAGCGCAGCGCCAAGCGGACCGGCCAAAAATCCGTATCCCGTGAAAATGAGCCCAAAAATGGCGCCAAAGTTGTTTATTCCAAAACAGTCGGTAACCAGTGGAGCCGAAACTGCGAAAAGAGTCCCGAAAGCGAAGCCTATGATGATGGCCAAAAGGCAAAGTATTGGCAATGAGTCAACCAGATTGAGCATGAAATAGGCCATTGCGGATGAGAAGAAAAAGAAGCTCATTGTAAAATTTCTTCCTATCCTGTCAGACAGGTAACCACTGATCAGGCGGCTTAATCCGCTAGCCAGATTGAACGAGGTAAGGATGATCACTGCCGATTCCAGCGTATAGCCTTTTGATATCCCGAGGCTTGTAGACAACGTGATCATAGATATCCCCGCAGCCCCCTGAAGGGCCCATACCAACCAGAGAAACCGGAAACTACGAATCCGGACTGCTTGACCCACTGTAATTGGTTTGAATTGATGGGCGTCGATAGTCGTCTTAGGCGCTGTTGGAATGTTTCCGGATGACGGTCCAAGTGGAGCTTCCGTGAATTGAGCGGCTACCAACCCTGTCAGCAGACAGATCGGTCCCAATATTTCCACGATGCCGATGTAGCCAAACGATTGAAAGATCATTCCAAACAAGGGAGCCATGATGGCTGCCGATAACCCGAACATCAGATTAACTATCCCGGAAACCAACCCGCGTTGTTCGGGAAACCATCTTTGAACCGTAGTCAAACCAGGAATATAGACGAAACAGGAAGCCATTCCATTGATAAAAGCCCAAAGATAAATCCAGAATATGTTATTGGCCAGGAGCAGCGTAAAAACATTGGCTCCACATAACAAGACGCCTACGGTCATAAGTTTTCTGATACCCAGTTTCTCTTGCCATTTCCCAACAAAAAACATGAAAATCCCGATCGCAGCGAGAACAAAAAACATGATCGCTCCAATTGCGCCCTTTCCCACGCCGAAGGACTGGCTCCAATAACTCGCCATCACACCGGGGAACCCAAAAATAAAGGCGCCCGGCCAAAAAATCGCCACTGAAGCGCCTAAGAGAGCCCCAAGACCCTTGCGACCAGTAGACATTTGTTGATACTCCCAAGGCCAATAAAACGTAGAAAAGCCGGATCTCCCCTGTGCTCGATGACTGATTGCGATGAAGCGACCGCTGAAACGAATATGGACAATTATTTGTTTAGCCAATATACTACGAGAAATCAAAGGAATTGGAGAAGCGGGACTTGAATAAATTGATCGAACAGATCGCTCTGGATGAGGGTGTTTCCCCTGACAGGCTCAAGCGTCATTTGGATAACGGCAAGGTAGTCATATTCAAGGCGGCTGGTTCCGGTAGAGCAGTCGCTGTGGGAGAAGATTTAAAGGTAAAGGTCAACGCTAATATAGGAACATCTCCTGATTTGGTGGATGAAGATCTTGAATTACAGAAGCTTGAAGCTGCGGTGAGAGCCGGCGCAGACGCTGTAATGGATTTGTCCACCGGAGGCGATCTAAGGTCAATACGCAAGAAAATAGTTAATGAATCAAGTATTCCTGTTGGATCAGTTCCAATTTATGAAGCAATAGTAAAATCTGTTAGAACTCTCGGCGCCTCGGAAAAAATGACCGGCGACGAGATGTTGGAAGCTATCAGGTTGCATGGCGAAGACGGCATAAGTTTTGTTACAGTCCACTGCGGAGTAACCAGAAGCGCCCTGGATCATTTGGCAAAGAAGCCTAGAGTTTGCGGCATTGTGAGTCGAGGAGGAAGTTTTCTTGCAAGATGGATGAGGGCCAACAAGAAAGAAAACCCTCTGTATGAGCGCTATGATGAGGTATTAGATATATGTAAGCGTTACAACATGGCGCTGAGCCTGGGGGATGGATTGAGACCGGGCGCGATAGCTGACTCGATGGACGCTGCGCAGGTCGAAGAACTCATTACCTTGGGAGACTTGAACAGGAGAGCCAGACAGCAAGGGGTTCAGGCTATAATAGAGGGGCCTGGTCATGTGCCCTTGAACCAGATTGCGGCGCAGATGATGATGCAGAAGCAACTTTGTGATAGCGCGCCATTTTACGTGCTTGGGCCACTTGTAACAGACGTAGCCCCAGGAATGGATCACGTGACATCGGCGATCGGAGGCGCTATAGCAGCGGCTAATGGCGCTGATTTTCTATGTTATGTAACACCTTCGGAACATTTGGGGCTTCCGAATGTTGAAGATGTGCGCATTGGAGTACTCTCGGCGAAAATAGCCGGTCACGCTGCGGACATCGCTCGTGGCAGGCAGGACGCCTGGGATTGGGACTATAAAATGAGCCGGGCCAGAAAAGACAGGGATTGGCCTGAACAAATCAGATTGGCTATGTCTCCTGAGCTTGCCAGGAGTATTAGAGCGCGGACTTGCTCAGAGGACCATGAGACATGCACTATGTGTGGCGAATTGTGCGCTTACAAAGCTGATTCATGAACAACCGGGGATCCCAATGAAACAATTAGGTAGATTTACGGAAATTTCAGGTCGCTTTCTTCGAGAAGCTTGAAAATTTCATCGGAGGTCTCGGCCTGTCTCAAGTGGTTGGTCAGGATAGGGTCTTTGAAGAGTCTGGAAATTCTGGCCAAAGCTTTCAAATGATCTCCTGCGCAATTCAGTGGAGCTATCAGCATGAAAAAAAGATAGGCCGGTTTGTTGTCCATGGAGGCGAAATCAATGCCTTTTGGACTTCGTCCGAAACTAGCCGCCAACTTGTTCAACCCCTCAAATTTTCCATGAGGGATGGCGACACCATTTCCTAATCCAGTGCTCCCAAGTTTTTCTCTATCTAAAATCGTCTGAAACACAAGTTTTTTGTCGAGGCTGGGATTGACGACCAGTATTGGTTCCAACAATTCGGCCAGCGCATCGTCTTTTGAAGTTGCGGTCATAGATCCAATTACACAATCATTCCGGAGGAAATCCAAAATCCTCATTGCAAAACTCTTTCATCCTTATGGCGCAAGGGCCATTTAAATAATTTTAAGGGTGTAGGTTTCCTACACCCTTAATGATTTGTCAAATTTTACGAATGTCGCCCTCTAATAGAGGTCGTTATCTGTCCTACGTTCAAAGTTCTTTTAGGCGCTTTGGGGAACGATCAAACCGTAATTTCCGTCTTTTCTTCTGTAAACGACATTGATAGTCTGGGTAGAAGCGTTATTGAAGACAAGAAAATCCTGATGGGAAAGGTCCATCTGCATGGCGGCTTCATCCACAGACATTGGTTTTATGAAATAGTTCTCAGTCTTGACGATAACCGGTTCTCCATCGTCTTCAAAGCTCTCAGGCTCATAAATATCCCGGCGCCATCTGAGTTCTTTGCCTTGAGATGGTTTGTGTTTCCTAATTTTTTGCCGGTACTTTTTTACCTGTCTTTCAATCTTGTCCATGACGAGATCAATAGCCGCATACATGTCTTCATGAGTCTCTTGACCGGATATACGCAAGCCGTCTACGTTGATCACCACGTCAGCCATTTGGCGAAACTTTTGCACTGACAAAGTGACCTGACTATCCAAAGGCCTGTCTATGTACTTGGTCAGTTTTGTAGTCCTGTCCTGAACATAGCTCTTCAGGGCCTCTGAAGGTTCCATATGTCTAAAAGTTACGGAAACTTGCATTTCACTACCTCCTTAAGCAGAATCACGGTGTGACTCTGTTTGTCAAAACTTCTTCTTTCTTTTGCTCGACGGAGCGATGCCAAGCATCTCTCTATATTTTGCCACTGTTCGTCGGGCTATGGTTATATCCGATTTGGCCAACTCCTCGACAATCTGCTTGTCGCTAACTGGTTTTTTCGGATTTTCCGCTCTCACAATATGCAGAATGTGGTTTTTCACAGACTCGGAGGCTATTTCATCAGCCCCATGCCTTATTCCGGAATTGAAAAAGTATTTTAGTTCAAAGATGCCTCTTGGGGTATGTATATATTTGTTCGATGTTACCCTGCTCACGGTGGATTCATGCATTTCAATATCATCCGCCACGTCTTTAAGAACTAGTGGTCTCAAATAATCAATGCCTTTATCGAAAAATTCCCTCTGAAATTTTAGTATGGACTGAGTCGTTTTATAAATGGTCCTTTGACGCTGATGAATACTCTTGATTAACCACACTGCGCTACGCATCTTCTCCTGAAGATAATCCTTGGTGGCTGAAGGAGAAGAACCACCATGAAGTTCTTTCTGAAAAAGAGAGTTAATTCTAAGTCGAGGTAGCCCATCATCATTTAGGACAATAGAATAATCATTGCCAACCTTGAAAACAAAAATGTCCGGCGCTACATAGATGGTTTCAGAACCCCCAAAAATGCGTCCAGGTTTTGGGTCAAAACTTGAAATTAAATGGACAGCGGAATGAACCTCATCGATCGATACTTTCATCCGTTTGACCAGATTTTCAATTTTACCGGATTGAAGGATGTCGAAAGCTTCGTTCAGAATTCTAATTACCAGTTGATTAGGGGGTTCCTGTAACTTCGCCTGAATGAGCAAACATTCCCTCAGATCACGCGCTGCGACGCCGACTGGCTCAAATTCCTGAACTTTTGTTAAAATCCCCTCAATTCTATCTACTGAAGTGTTCAGATTTATCGCCAGGTCTTCAACAGATATATCGAGATAACCGTCGTCATTGAGATTTCCAATGATTTCAAGCGCTATACGCCGGTCTTCGTCTTCGATTCGACTCAACCTTAGCTGTTCAAGTAAATATCTAAAAAGGTTGCTTTTATATGAAATGAGGTTTTCAAAGGAAGGGCGATCAGAGTAGTCCTTGTTGGGTGAAGAGTAGTCCCCTCCATAGTTTTCCAGATAATTGTCCCAATCAGCCGCTAAGGAGTCAGCCGCAGGATTTGCAGACTCGGTGGTCGAGTCCTCCAAAGATTTTAGGTCGTCTCTTCCCGGGGTATCCTGATCTGTGAACGGTTCGTCAAAACTGGCTGATTCTAAGGCGGGATTCTCCTTTAGCTCTTGCTCCACAGCGTTAAGCATTTCCAAATGGTTGTACTGAAGGAGTTTGATCGCCTGTTGTAACTGTGGCGTCATTACCAGTTGCTGGATTTGACGCAGTTGTTGTCTGATTTGCAGGACCATGTTTACACGGTTGAACTACATGCTAAACTTGTTACCCAAATAAACCGCTTTGGCCAGTTCGCTGCCCGCGATCATTTCAGGGGATCCCTCTTCGAGGATATGACCTTTATCCAAAAGATACACTGTATCACAAACGCCCAGAATTTCTCTAGTATTATGATCAGTTATTACTATGCCTATCCCGCTCTCTTTAAGCTTGAAAATTATTTTTTGAATCTCCAGTACGACAATAGGATCGAGGCCTGCAAAAGGCTCGTCCAAGAGCATAAAGTTTGGTTTGGTCACTAAAGCTCTCGTAATTTCCAACCTTCTCTTTTGACCACCCGAAAGACTTTCGGCACGTTGATTTCTTAATCCCGAAATGTCTAACTCGGCCAATAGTTCTTCCAATCGCTCTTGTCTCCGGATCTTGTCCGATTCTATGGTTTCCAGTATGGCCATGACATTTTGAGCCACAGTAAGTTTACGAAAAACAGAAGTTTCCTGAGGCAGGTAACTGATTCCCAGTCTCGCCCTCAGATATACCGGCAATTCGGAAATATCCTCATCATCTAGGAAGACCGCTCCTTGATCAGGTTTGATCAATCCGGTGATTATATAGAAGGTCGTAGTCTTGCCTGCCCCATTGGGGCCTAACAAGCCTACTACCCGTCCAGAAGCTATCCGTATGCTGACCTGATCAACTACTCGACGGCCTCCGTATTCTTTTACCAAACCCCGAACTCGAAGCTCTCTCCCGGTCGTGACTATTTCTCCTTGTCTTTCTTGGCTTTTGGAGGATTAATGATGGCTGTAATTAGGGAGTCATCTCCACCAAGCAATTCAGAACGATTTTCGTCAAGATAAATTATGATGGTTTGAGCAGCCAGGACATCAGGGCCCTGCCAGAGTCGGGGAGGCCCTTCCGTAAGGGTAATGGTACGCTTGATATTGTCAAAAACAGCCTTGCCTGCAACCGCCATCCGATCATTTTGGGTTATCTTTACGTTACCTGACGCAGTAATTGATTTTATGCCGCTTGATGTATGTAGTTCTTTGGTTAACTGTTTTTTCTGGGTCCCATTATGGCTGGAACCAGCTATCTTTTCATCATACAAGATGACAAGTCTGTCACAGGTTAGCGTCAAATCACTCTGCTGGACTTTTACCGACCCCTCAAATGTGACTTCTTTACCGCCTGGAATGTTCTTGGCTGAAAAGCGTTTCGAAGTAATGTTTATGGGCTGGTCGGAAGCTGCCCCCAGAGCGGCGTAATTATCCTGGCAAACGCCGAGATTCGGCGTTGGAAGGAGAAAACAAAAAATTAACGCTACAACTGAAATTCGGAACATTCGTAGACGCTCTGACTCACATGGGAAGCTTTCGTCCGGGATCTATCAACTTCACATTAAACAGACTGGCTTTTATCTCTTGTTCTATCTGTATTTCTTCCTTTTCAACCGACAGCTTCAAGCCTTTGCCCGTGAGCTTGAGATTGTCCCCGTTGAGAGACACAGGAGCCGACGTCGCTGCCTGCAGTGAACCTTCCGAATAATTAACATTACTGGACGTAAATTCATAATCCTTGTAGTTAATCTTTACTGCGCCTTTGGCGGAGACGAAGCCTGTTTTTTTATCCAGATGGCCTGATTGCGCCGCCAAGTATATGGTTCCACCAGAACCGCCATAATAAACAACTCGCGGAGATGTCAACTTAACACTGTCAAGATTGTCCGTGATCTGCGCGTCTGACGCTTTGAGGTCCCATCGATGATATCCCGGAGCTGAATAGGTAAAATTTTCAACCCTGCTTCCTTCATTGGTTACGGCTGAGGGTTTAAAGTCCTCGCTTTTGTCTCGAACCAGCCGAGACGCCGCAAGTCCAGATACAAGGAGCAATACCGCGCCCAGCACAAATATCTGGGAAGCTCGTTTTAAATTTTTCAGTCTGTAGTGACGTTCTATATGTTTGTGGTCCATTCGAAAAACCTGAACTCACATGCGCTAATTATTTTGTCGATCCAATACAGCGATATCCAGTAAATCTGTGACACTGAGTTTTTATTCGCCCATCATAACCGAAATTAACCTAAAGAGTCCTCAAGCCTTACTTACCGAATCCTTTATTGTTGCTCGACTACAATCGGAAGCATTATATCAAATAATATTCGGTTCAACCAGTTGTTCATTTATTCATAATATCTTGCCATGACCAGTCGCCATTTGTCCTGGGCCTTTAATATCATTTCGATCAATTCTCTGGCGGCCCCATAGCCACCAGCATGGGATGTTACATAATGGGCTTCTTTTCTAACCTCGACGGGCGCCTCCGGGGTAGTAGCGGCCAAACCGGCCAAACGCATCATCGGTATATCTACGACGTCGTCTCCGATAACTGCAACTTCTTCACTCTTAAGGTTCAACTCACTAACCAGTTGCTTGAACACCGGCCGTTTGTCCCAAATTCCCTGAAAAACTCTCTCAATGCCTAAATCATCAGCTCTACGTCGTACCACATCTGATTTTCTGCCCGTCACAAGGGCCACATCAAGACCGCTTCTCATCGCAAGTTTTATCCCATGCCCATCCCGGACGTGAAATGACTTTATTTCAAGATCATTACCCGCGAATACTATCTTTCCGTCGGTCAAAACACCGTCAACATCAAAGATTATCAACTTTATCAATTTGAAACGGTCCTGCAAGTCAGGGGCAAGGACCGGCCCAAGAGCCTGATTCTGTAACCCGAAGCTGGAAGAACCCGGCTCTGATCGAGGGATCAACTTGTGGATTTCCACGAGGTTAAGGACCAGTGATTCCAAATCACTCAGAGCCAGAGAATTGGGTCCATCGCACAAGGCCCGGTCCGGGTCCGGATGGGTTTCGATGAAAACCCCGTTGGCTCCTGCTCCGACTGCGGCTCGACTAAGGGACGGCGCCAAGGTTCGGTCGCCTCCGGATTTTCCGGATCCTGCCCCAGGGAATTGTGAAGAATGGGTAGCGTCGAACACAATAGGGAATCCGAAGGATTTCATCCAGCTTATAGAACGCATGTCGGCTACGAGGTCCCGATATCCGAAGCTTGTTCCCCGTTCCGTAAGTAGAATCTTTGCGTTTCCCGTCGACATAACTTTTTTTACAGCATGTTCCATGTCCTGAGGGGCCTGAAATTGTCCCTTTTTTATGTTGACGGCTTTTTTCGTCCTGCCGGCCGCCACCAGAAGATCTGTCTGGCGGCTTAGGAAGGCTGGAATCTGTAAAACATCCAATACTTCGGACGCCTGTTCGGCCTGTTCGGGAGAATGGACATCGGAAACTATCGGCAGACCTGTGGCAGATCTAACTTCCGACAATATCTCAAGGCCTTTTTCAATGCCCGGACCACGAAATGAATCAACGGATGTGCGGTTGGCTTTATCAAAAGAGGATTTAAAAATCATGGGAATCCCATGTGTCCGGCTTATCCGGGCAACCTCGTTAGCCACCTGAAACGTGATCTCCCATGTCTCTATCACACAAGGCCCGACAATAAAAAAGAGAGATTCCCTGTCAGAGAGATCAAATCCCCCTATGGGCTCTTCCCGAAAACTACTCAAAAACGTCATTTTACTGAAACCCCGTCAAACGACCCAGTTTTGCCGCCAAAAAAGGCCCTGACTCTCTATTTTAACCCGCCTTGGATCCTTGTGTTTTCTCCGAAGCAATTTTGTAATCCAGACAAGCTCTTATGTAAGAAGCAAACAATGGATGTGAATCCATTGGTTTGGATTTAAATTCCGGGTGAAACTGACACCCTACAAACCATGGGTGCTCGCCGTATTCCACCATTTCCACAAGTTTTCCATCCGGAGACACTCCGCCGGCTTTGAGACCCTTCTCTTCCAGGATTGACCTGAACTCAGGGTTGAACTCATACCTGTGCCTATGGCGCTCACTGATCCCTGTAGCTCCATAAATCCGGTGACATTCGGAGCCTTCGGGGATGACACATTCGTAAGCTCCTAAACGCATTGTTCCACCCTTGTCCATTACTGAACGCTGTTCATCCATTAAATGAATTACAGGATAAGGTGTTTCAGGATTGAACTCCGTAGAATTGGCCTCTTTGAGGCCACATACATTTCTTGAAAATTCCACAACGGCCATCTGCATACCCAGGCATATACCGAAGAAAGGTATTTTGTTTTGTCTCGCAAATCCAACCGCCCGGATTTTCCCCTCAATTCCCCTCGATCCAAATCCACCGGGTACCAATATTCCATCAACATCCGCAAATTCCCGCTCAATGGTTTGCTCCGAAAGAAGCTCTGAATCTATAAATTTGAGATTGACTCTTGTCCTGTTTTTAACACCGCCGGCAAAAAGAGCCTCATTGAGACTTTTGTAAGATTCCTGCAAGTTGACGTATTTCCCAACAATTCCAATGGTTATAGAAAGCTCCAAAGAATTGACCGCTTCTACGAAAGCTCTCCACTCATCCAGCTTTGGGGCTCTTGTCCAGATGTTAAGAAGCTCCACCACTTTCTGGTCGAGTCCTTCCTCGTTAAACTTTAGCGGCAACTCGTAGATACAACTGACATCTTCAGCGGCAATGACCTCTTCAGGCCTGACGTTACAAAACAGGGCTATTTTTTCTTTTATATCTCTGGTTATTTTCTTTTCTGTTCGGCAAATTAATATGTCGGGTTGAATACCGACCTCTCTCAAGGCTTTCACACTGTGCTGGGTAGGTTTTGTCTTCACTTCCCCCGAAGCTTTTACAAAGGGGAGCAAAGTCAGATGGACGTACAGAACGTTTTGCGGGCCTAAATCTACTCTCAATTGTCGAATAGCTTCAAGGAAAGGAAGGCTTTCAATATCTCCAACAGTCCCGCCGACTTCTACTATCGCTACGTCTACTCCATTTCCTAATCCTCTGATTTTGTCCTTTATCTCGTCAGTTATGTGGGGGATTACCTGCACGGTTTCACCAAGATATTCGCCCCGTCGCTCTTTCTGGATCACTGCGTCATAAATCTGACCGGTAGTAAAGTTGTTTTTCTGGCGCAAGATAGCGTGTGTGAATCTTTCATAATGACCAAGATCAAGGTCCGTTTCCGCTCCATCGTCCGTCACGAAGACTTCGCCGTGCTGAAATGGATTCATAGTCCCGGGATCTACATTAATGTAGGGATCCATTTTGAGAAAAGTCACAGTCAGTCCGCGACATTCCATCAAAGCTCCTGTACTGGCCGCCGACAGCCCCTTGCCAAGGGACGACAATACTCCACCCGTAACAAATATGAATTTGGTGCTTTTATACATGGGTCCTCCAAAAACAACCGAATAAAAGCTCTTAACCAGCGTTAATTGTCCTGGACTCAAGTCTCCGGACCGGGATGCAATTACATCAAGCCGTTTCGTTCATGCATCAAATGCTGGATCCTGAAAGGATCCTGTAAATATTCAAATATTTTTCTGATGTGTTCAAAATTACTTCCTGAGGAAGTGATGGAGCAGGCGGCTTCTTGTTCCAATTCAGGCCTTCCAAATAATCCCTGACATACTGTTTGTCCAAAGAAGGAGGCGACACACCCACCTGGTAGTGGTCCATAGGCCAAAATCGCGAGGAATCGGGAGTAAGAATTTCATCGACCAATGATAGATTATCATCGATTACACCAAACTCAAATTTAGTGTCAGCGATTATAATTCCGCGTTGTTCAGCCCAAGACGCCCCAAACGCATATATTTGCAACGTCTTTTCACGTAACCATGACGCTGTCTCTTTTCCCAGCAGATCCACTATCTTTTCAAAAGATATGTTCTGATCGTGTTCGCCGATCTTTGCCTTTGTGGATGGTGTGAATATTGGCTCCGGAAGCTTTTCCGCCATTCTCAATCCTTTTGGTAGGCGGATTCCGCTGATGGAGCCCGTAGATTTGTACTCCGCCCAACCGCTCCCAATTATGTATCCTCGCGCTATGCATTCCACAGGAAAGACAGAGGCCTTCCTGACAAGCATGCTTCTACCGCTAAGCTGATCTGAATATTTTGCCAGGCCAGGGGGGTATTCGTTGACATTGGCCGTTATAAGATGGTTAGGCGCAATATGACGAGTCTTTTCCATCCAGAAAACACTAAGTTGATTCAGCACATGTCCTTTGTGAGGGATCGGATCGGGTAGAACAACATCAAATGCGGAAAGACGGTCAGTGGAAACGACAATCAATTTGTCTTCAATTTGATAAATGTCACGGACCTTCCCCCGGCCTATTAATGAAAGCGTGTCCATACTCGTTTGGATCATGGTCGTATCGCCCATCAGCCTTTTCCTCTCTCCATCGGGCTATTGATTCAATCAAATTGACTTGCTTGAAGGCGGTTGTAAATTATCACTGGAGGTTGGATCATGCAATCAAGTTTAATACAAAATGGAACTTTGAAAAAAAATCAGTGCAAAGACTGCAAAGTTTGTCAAACATGCTCTGAAAGTCGCTGTAAACTTTGTCGCAACGCAAAATGCGGAACAAAAAGTCGAAAACTTTCATTTGCTGAGCAGGTAGAACTCTATAATAGGCTCAACTCGGGCTTAAGCGGCATTCCTGATTGAGCAGGCTGTCTTTAAGAACTAAATTTAAATCTCTTCATATTGATGTAGTCTCGTTTCCCAACCAGGATCAGCGGCTTTCAAACATTCTTCAAAAATCCGGAGAGAGTCTTTCCTGAGAGATTCAAGCACGAGCTACCTCCTCAAGACCTGATGGATTCGTGATATATCATATTTTGTTAAGAGTCTTAACGCTTGTTCGGCTAGGAGCAGACAATGAGAATTGCTTCGAAAATATTGTTAGATCCATTGACGGCTCTGGAAATAGATTCTTCCACCCGATGTTTGTCACTGGTTGGAGCAGGCGGAAAGACATCACTCATGTACGCTCTTGCGAAAAACCTTGTCCACAGTGGGAAAACTGTTATTTGCACTACGTCGACTAAAATCTATCCGCCGGACAAAAAACAGCCTTCCAAAGTGTTTTTGTTTGAAGACAATTTTCCAGATTTGGAACGTCTGGCGATTGAAATTAAAAAGGCGAGAAGTTGTGTCATAGGGACGAAAATTGACCCTATGACGGGAAAATTAATAGGTATTTCCAATGAACTGATAAGAGTCCTTTTGGGGCTGGCTGATCACATAATAATCGAGGCGGATGGGGCGGCGGGCAGACCAATAAAGGCCCCTGCTTCTTATGAACCGGTTGTCCCTGATTTTACCGACCTTGCAGTTCCGGTCATTGGCCTGGACGCTGTTTTGGCTGAAGTGAATGGAAAAAATGTATTTCGGCTGGAGAATTTCTTGAGGGTCACGGGCTTGAAGCCTGGGGATAAAATAAGTCCTCAAGATATAGGAACATTGTTTGAGCACACCGATGGTAGCCTGAAGAACATCCCCTCCGGGTCTTTGGTAAGAGTTTTTCTGAACAAACTCGATATGCTGAAAGATTCAAGAATCGTCTCTGAGTTGGCGACTGAGATACTCAAAACGCGAGACGGCCGTATTCGAAGCGTGGTGATAGGGAGTTTGCAGACTAAAGAAGCTGGTTATTCGGTTTTTACCCAGTTAGCTTAAGAACCCGAAACAACGACAATAGCGTCATTTTGAGCGTCATCGAGCTTGGTTTCGAGAAAAGGGTTAAGAACTTCAGCGGAGTCTTCATAGGAAGCGAACCGGAAGGAGGGGATTTTAATCTCCTTGTACAATTGTTTCTTCTGAACCGTCTGAAAGCCATCTGTTTTAGTCAACATGTTCCCCGCCTTATCAACGGCTTCCAGATAGCACTCTGAGTTCATGGGAACATTTGACAATCTGAACGAGCCATCCTCATCAGTCGTGGCGGCCCCTATAAAATTATCACTTCTGCAAACGCATTTGATTTGAATATCAGCGACCGGCATAGCGCCATTTTCATCAAAAGCGCGACCCTGTATCAAACATCCTTGCGACACTAGATTTACAATCAGTCCTTCAAATTTACCTGTCTCGACAGGTATGGGTATGGGTTCGACGTCTCGAATGGCATACCCTCGTTTGTAAACATGGAGGAAATAGGACCCTGTTTCATGAACAAGAACTTTGAAGGAGCCATTTTCTCCATTGCTCCGGCAGGACTGCCCGATTTTGGTCCCTTCTTGATCAGCCAGATAAACTACAGCGGATTCCACGGGTTTACCATCAGGACCAAGAATGAAACCGGAAACCACTAGTCGTTCTTTCTCTCTGCGTTCTATTTCTTCCTGGGAAGGCACGTCTACAGCCGAAGAAAAGCGGAATTCTTTCGACGCTTGAACATTAGTTCCAGTGGTACGGGTTTCGCCCAGAGGCGCCTCTGAAAGCTCCGTTTCTTTGGCAGAGCCGAATTTAGGTAAAGGATGATTAGCTCCATCCAATGGAGTAGGAGTAAACAGATTGGACGCGTCCGCGTCATTATCTAAAGCCCGGACCGCAACTATCCCGTCGTCCAATGGTTCCTGGAGCTTTTTGTATGTCGTCAGACCTTGGGTTCTACGGCTCCCGGCGGGTTTTTCAATATGGTTGATCGTTCTGGTGACAATGCCGCGAGGATTATCAGCGCGACGGAACCTCAAAGCCCAACCCCAAATCCCGACAGGCTTGAATTGCAAAACAAAATTCACCACGGACAAGCAAAAGATCAGAAATAAAATTCCGTAAACAAACAGAGGAAGATGAGTAATCGCATAAAAAATTCCTGACCGCTCTTCACCTGGCATAGGAAGACTAGCTGCAAGGGATTGTGGAAATGAATACAACACCAGCGTCAAGCTTAAAACTAAAGCAAGCCAAACTCTGGGAAAAAATGTGAATAGATTCAACCTGGGCATCTTTGACCAAGAGAACAATTGTACGAGGTAATTATCTTTGAATAGGCTCCTCAGCGACAACGGACGAAATCTCCTAATTTTCGGTCCGCCCTTTGACTGGAGGCCTGGGGCGATGGATCCATACTTTGCTTGGGCTCTCTATCATCTGATTGGCATAAAGTAAATCAAAAAAGTTGATAATAGTTCCATGATGCAAAAAAAATCTGAAGTGGAAACTGCCGCTGAATGGGGAGGCGCAATTGGCGGCGCCTATCAACGCGCTGCTCAGTCTTTATATGTGAGCATAAAAAGTATTAAATATAAGGCTAGTGTGTAAATTAATTAATGTGAAGGCCTGAGTTAGGAGTGCATTTGAATAAATTGATAACAACATAAAAGGCTTAGTAACCAGCAAAGATAAGGCTATATACAATAAATAACATAATATATTAGATATAATACCTTTAAATAACGGATGAAATTATCTTGATTTTTATTTGAAATGTGGTATGACCTCTTACGACCTAGGCCGCAGTCCGGTCTCGTATATCTTCTCGAGGAGTTGCCGCATGAAAAAGACAGCAATAATTTTAATCGCCGCGTCAGTTCTTTTAATTAACTTTGGCGCCAATGTGTTCGCTGAGGACCTGATGTCTCAAATCGGCGCACTTCAGCAAAAGGCTGAACGTGTTCAGGCGCAGATAAATCAGGCTAAGCAGCAGTCTGAAAGCACGATGGATCAGCAGGTCAAATCTTTGATGAACCAGGCCGACAATCTGATCAAGCAGCGAGTTCAGCTCGATTCTCAGATTTCCAAGCTTGATTCCCAGATCGATGAGATCAAGAATTCTACAAAATCTACTTTGACCAGACAGGTCAAAGGCTATGATCAGGAACTTATTCTTCTCAAGCAGCAGATATCTTCTTTGAACGCAAAAAAATGGGCCGAGGAAGCGCAGAAGATGAAAGATGAAGAAGCCAAGAATCAAGTGGCCCCCAATGCCTCAGCTCAGGCTCCTGTAGCTCCGGTTCCCGGCGCGCCCGTCCAGAAATAACAGCCTCATTTGCTCCGGTTTATGCATGGAATAAGGCCGAGACCAATCGATTGTTTCGGCCTTTCCGTCTTTCATCCAAACGATCAACATGAAAAATTGAATCTGAACCCCCCGCGCTGAAAAGAATTCTCCGCGATAAATAAACTTATATATGATAAAATATTAATAACAGTTCAATATTATAGAATAAAATAGTTGACTTTTAAATAAGTTTAGCTAAAATAGCTGTCATGTCGAAATGTTAAATGACTAACTTAAACATGAAGAAACTCGCATCCTGCTGGTCAATAATTCTCTCAATATGGGTTCTATCCGGTTGTTCCGCCAACCTGGCTTCCATGAGATCGTCCATTTCCGAGGTTTCTAACAAGAAAACAGCGGTCCAAAAAATCGAAAAAAACAAAGCTGTTTCAGATGAGGAAGGGGCCTTTCATGTGGTTGGGAAAGATGAAACGCTAGCGCACATTTGCGATGTTTATGGTCTGGATCTCAAAGCCGTAGCAAAACTAAACAAGTTGGAATCCCCTTACAAAATAAGTCGCGGAGAAACTATTTTTTTGCCCGCGTCCGCTCTGTTGCCGGAGACCGATCTGAAAAGATCTCCTAATCCTCCTAAACCCATGATCGGCGCGAATGACTCTCAGACCAGATATTTTGTAGCAAGCGCGATTAGAGGATTGAGGCATCCAAATGTGCCGCAACTCAGGTTCCCAGTGCCTCACGGAGTGTTGACGTCTCCATTTGGATTTCGTTGGGGTAGTTTTCATAAAGGGTTGGATATAGCGGCGCCGGTAGGGAATTCGGTATTATCCTGCGCTGACGGAAGAATTGTTTTTACCGGCAGTCAGAAAAGATTCAGGAGATATGGAAATACTGTTTTAATTGATCACGGGAAGGGCGCTTATACCTATTACGCTCACTTGTCCGGAATAGTGGTAAAGCCCGGACAGCTAATTCGGAGAGGCCAGAAAATAGGAATGGTGGGAAATACAGGACGTTCCACCGGGCCACATTTGCATTTGGAGGTTCGAGTCGCTAATCAAATGTACAATCCTTTAGCATACTTTTCATCTAAAGAAATGGCCGGAATGCGTGTGGCCAAAAGATTCGCAAATTCTCCAATGGGGCCTGTCCTTGCTCACTGGAAAATCCCGGATCTATTATCGGCTAACCTGCCTTAAAACCAGAACCGCTTGCATTTGTTTACAACCTGTCAAAAAATTTGACATTGTTACCAGCCCAGAAATTTAACGATTTGGGTTTCTGTCCCAGCGAAACCGCCTCAATCGCGTAATTTAGCTCGGCGCCCCGGTTTTCACTAATGTGGCATGCGGTTTGCCTGATTATTCAAAGCAGCGGGAAAAGAAGTCTTTGGGGTAAACGGCCAAAAAGTTCCTGGAGGCTTAACGGTTTTAAATTTCATGCTTTTTCCTTGACAAGGAGGCCACTCACAATTAAACTTACTTGTCATTTCAGTTTTTACCACAACTTCGAAAAGACACTCCTGATCATTAGATTCAGAGTCTTACAGACTTTTGGGACTGTGCTCGGGACGTGCTTTTACCAAGGCATAAAGTTCAAGGAGGACTACAGATGTCGAAAGCCAAGCTGGTGAGACCTCACGGTGGTGGGGAATTAAAACCTTTGATGCTAAAAGGCGCAGCGCTAGCAGAAGAGAAGAAAAAAGCCGAAACTCTTAAGAAAATCAACATCACATCGAGAGAAACGGGCGATCTCCTTATGATGGGTTGTGGCGCTTTTACACCGCTTGAAGGTTTCATGACCAAAGCTGATTGGAAAGGCGTATGTGACGAATACAAGATGGCCAGTGGTCTGTTCTGGCCTATTCCGATCACTGTTTCAACTGACGACGAAAGTGTCAAAGTGGGAGATGAAATAGCTCTATTTGACACGGACAATAAAGAAGTCGTCGCCACTATGAAAGTCACCGAAAAATACACGATCGACAAAAATTACGAGTGCAAAAAGGTTTTTACCACTGATGACATGGAACATCCCGGTGTCCAGAAAGTCATGGCTCAGGGTAAATACAACCTGGCGGGCCCCGTCAAAGTGTTAACCGAGGGCGGGTTCCCTGAAGAATATGGTGATCTTTATGGCACACCGGCTGAAACCAGGGCCATATTTGAAGCAAAAGGCTGGAAGCGTATTGCGGCTTTGCAGTTGCGTAACCCGATGCACAGGTCCCATGAATTCCTGGCCAAAATCGCTGTAGAGGTCATGGACGGTATAATCATCCATCAACTCCTTGGAAAATTGAAAGCCGGTGACATTCCTGCGGATGTTCGTGTAGATGCTATTAACGCTCTTGTAGACAACTATTTTGTCAAAGACACCGTTGTAACCAAAGGCTATCCGATGGAAATGAGATACGCCGGTCCGAGAGAAGCTCTTCTTCATGGTGTATTCCGCCAAAACTACGGCTGTAGCCATCTTATCGTAGGTCGTGACCACGCTGGTGTTGGCGATTACTATGGACCGTTTGACGCTCAAAAAATTTTTGATGTCATACCCGAAGGGTCGCTGGAACTACAGCCCCTCAACATCGACTGGACTTTCCACTGCTTTAAATGCGGTGGTATGGCTTCAATGAGAACCTGCCCGCATGGCAAAGCTGATCGTCTGCTTCTTTCCGGAACCATGGTCCGTAAAACTCTGTCTGAGGGTGGCGAATTACCTCCTGAATTCTCGAGACCTGAAGTTGTGGACATTCTGAAAAAATACTATCAAGGACTGGAAGAAAAAGTCGAAGTCAAGCTGCATGGCGCGGCTACCGGCGATGTGAAGAAATAATTCTTAGTTATAAAACAAAAACCCAAACTGATACCCGATCACCGGCTCTATGTCGGTGATCGGTTTTTTTGTTTCAGGTCTTGTCTTCATTGGGGCTTGATACATACACTTGACGTGATCGATGGATCACGCTTAAAATAAGCTCCGTTTCCAACTGGAATGCTTAATCCTAAGAGGATAAACCTGGGGACGAAACTCTTTCGTAGGTCCTGAACCTCTCTTGAAAGCGCTGGAACATGAAAGATATTTTCGAAAAGTGTTATTCGTTCAATCGTGAAAAAGAGATAGTTGAGCTGGGAATTTACCCTTACTTCAAGGCGATTTCGACCTTAAATGGGCCACATGTCACGGTCGATGGTCGGGATATGATCATGGTCGGCTCAAACAATTATCTGGGATTGACGACTCACCCCAGAGTTAAAGAAGCCGCAATGAGGGCGTTGGAGATAAATGGGACTAGTTGTTCCGGCTCCAGGTTTCTAAATGGCACGCTAGAGATGCACGAACAATTGGAAGTCTCCCTCGCCGAATTTGTGGGCAAGGAATCCGCACAGGTTTTTACTACAGGTTTTCTCACCAACCAAGGGGCTATAGCGCCGTTACTGGCTAGAAATGACACAGTTATAGTAGATAGACTCGTACATGCCAGCATTCTTGAGGGGGTAAGACTTTCCTTCGGCAAAGTCAGACGGTTTCGTCACAATGACCCGGAGTCTCTCAGGCGAAATCTTGAAGCCAGCAGTGAC
The DNA here is from genome assembly GCA_041662605.1 of Desulfomonilaceae bacterium. Lineage (NCBI taxonomy): Bacteria > Pseudomonadati > Thermodesulfobacteriota > Desulfomonilia > Desulfomonilales > Desulfomonilaceae > Desulfomonilaceae bacterium. The sequence goes on along the minus strand of JBAZSD010000016.1, from coordinate 30,174 downwards.
TCAAATGGGGTTCTGGTAATAGTCGACGGGGTCTACAGTATGGAAGGCGATATTGCTCCATTACCAGAGATTGTTTCAGTCGCCAAGGAATATGGGGCTCGCATAATGTTGGATGACGCCCACGGCATAGGTGTATTGGGGAAAACCGGCAGGGGAACACTCGAACATTTCGATTTGACGGGTCAAGTAGATCTGGTTATGGGAACTTTCAGCAAGTCTTTGGCCTCACTTGGAGGGTTCATCGCAGGTGACGCTGCAGTAATAAATTACATTCGCCATAATTCCAGGGCCCTAATATTCTCAGCTTCGATGCCACCCTCGGCAATCGCGGCTACTCAAGCCGCTCTTGATGTCATCAAGACTGAGCCTGAAATTCGTGAACAGCTCTGGACCAATACCAGATTTTTACTGAAACGAATTGTTGATCTGGGATTTGACACAGGCCCAACGGAGACTCCAATTGTACCTATGATCGTTGGGGATGACGCCCGTGCATGTATATTCTGGCGCCTTCTGTTCGATCAGGGAATTTTCACCAACTGTGTCGTCTCTCCGGCTGTTCCGCCTGGAGGCCAAAGGATCCGGATGTGTCTAATGGCGACACATTCACTTGATGATCTTGAAAAGGTCGTTGAGATTTGTGGACGCGTAGGGCGTCAGATAGGTCTGATAAGTTAAGGGAGGATTCAGGAATGCTTTTTGAAAATCCTGTTCTGGGTGTATCTAAAAAACTGAAGATTGTTGCCAATTCAAGATGGCGTGTTCTGATCCTGTCTTTAGTATTATTTTTCCTCGTAATAGGTTTCAGCTCTGAAACAGGCGCCGCAGTAGCCGATAGCGGCGCTGTGAATCAAATTCAGGAAGGCGCCGTTCAGAATCAGAGTTTGACTCCGTCTTCCATCGAGAACAGATTTGAAACCATAGAAAAAACGCTGGAAAAAATAAAGATAACGGGAGAAAAGGCGGAAGACAGGAGTTATTTCAACAAGATGGCCAGCACAGAGGTCATCCAATATTTAAAGGCCATGGTTCTGCTATTGGTTTTGATTGCCTTGGGTTTTCCTCTGGCAATATGGATAATAAATAGAAGCGGGTTATCAGGCTACTCCAGCAAGTCTCAGGAACTTGCGGAAACCTTGCTTACAATAGAAGAACGGCAAGCCAAACTTGCCAATATTCTTAAAGAGTTACAGGGAGAAATAGACTATCTTCATACCATGTCCGCTCCTGATCTGAAGAATTTGATTCAGCAGGCTGAGAGTTACCTTAAAATGAATCAGAACGATATTGATAAGGCGGGCTCAAAGTCTGATTCCGGGACTAAATGAAGTTATGATGGTGTAATTGTGGGAAGTAAAAGGGGAGGGACTCATTTTGACAATTCATCAATTGTGGCCAGAAGGTTCCTCGTGTTATCAGTTTGGGGCCCTCTATTTTCGTATAAAACATCCTGAACTGAAACATCCTTTCCTTGGAAGACTTCATTAGCCTGTGTGTCGGGTTGGATGACTCCACCACTAAGGGAAACACCGAGAAACAACCCCTTGCCCTTGGCATAGGACAGAATCTGAGATTCGAGCCTCAAACTCGTGTCCATTGATTTTTCCCGACCGACTGGACCAGCGTTCACAGAGGCGTCCACACCCAGAATAAACTTTTCTTCCAGCAACCTCTGAATTGAAACCTCATCCATAAAAAATAGAATCAGATCTAGCGACTGAGCCCCAAGCTGAAACCCCACGCTTCCGCTCCGGAAAATAAAAAAGGCGGGATTTGACCACTCCAGTGTTTTTTGATCCCGCCTCAGAATAATTCCTCTCCCCGATTCGAACCCCACCAGAACACCAACGTTGATTACTCCGGGGAATATGGCCATACCTCTGGCTTTCTGGAATAGACCCTTTGGAATATGCTTGCCCGGAATTGCGGAAATTTCTTTAAGCGCTTTGTCACAGCGGCCTATCTCATTGTCCGCATCCGAAAAGGACACATCGGCATGCGCAGGTAAAGCCAGCATTACGATCAATATCACAACAATGTTTAGGCTATGTTTCATGTACTTCCGAACGCCTAATGTTTAAAAGCTCTTTGTCCTGTAAACATCATGGCAACCTGTGGGTTAGCCTCATTACAGGCCATAATACTCTCAAAATCCCGATCCGAACCACCTGGTTGAACTATTGCGGATATGCCCGCCCTGATACCAACGTCAACCCCGTCCCTGAAAGGAAAGAAGGCGTCCGATACCATAACGGAATTAAACAGGCCTGCGCCTCCAGTGCGTGTCTCTTCATCAAGCTCGCATTTAATATCTTCGTCAATGATTTCATTGTACGGCTTCTTGTAACGTTCAAAGCAGAGCCTGTCCCTGTACTTAACCTGCGCCTTTATTAGCGCGAGTTCGGCTACGCCGACCCGGTCCTGTTCTCCTGTTCCGATTCCAACCGTACAACCGTCCTTGACGTACAACACGGAGTTTGAGGTTACTCCCTGTTCGACAGCCCATCCAAAAATCATGTCTTCCAGTTCCCTATCAGAAGGGAACCTCCCCACAAAGTATCTGGTTCCCTTGTAGGTAGTTTCCGCCGGCTGTAGGTCAGAAGCTGACCTGACCGTGTTAATCGAAGACTGCTGGACAATAATCCCACCATCGATCAATGATTTGAAGTCAACGAATTTGTAGTCACAATAATCTTCCAACCTGTCCAGACGAGGCAAAGACAAGATCCTCAAGTTTTTTCTTTTTGCAAGAATATCGATTACCCCGGCTTCAAAATCGGGAGCGGCCACAACTTCCAAATAATTATCACTGATCAATTGAGCCGTGGTAATGTCAATCGGTCTATTGAAGACAGCGGCTCCTCCGAAAGCGGCAATCCTGTCCGCCATATTAGCCCTGTGATATGAGTCTGCGACAGAGGATGATGTCGCGACAGCAGAGGGATTGTTGTGTTTCATGATCGCGCAGGCGGGTTTATCCATAAGAAATTTGATGATGTTGAGCGCATTATCTACATCAGTAAGATTGATTTTCCCCGGATGTTTTCCGGCCTGGATCATATTGTCCTCGGAGATGCCGCTGACAAGACTATGACCGGGTTGTATAAACTTGCAGCCCCCCAATTCCAGATTACCGGTTTTCAACTCATAAAGAGCCGCCTCTTGTCCCGGGTTTTCACCGTAGCGAAGCCCCTTTTCGACCAGCGCGCCGCCAGAGTCTTTGATCTGCCAGGATTTCTTTCTATATTTAAGGGATTGTGATCCAAACGTGATAGTCAATTCATCAGGAAAGTGGTCATCCATCACTTTTTTATATTGCTGCTTCAAATCCGTCATATTTGTCCTCCCGGAGTTCCGACCAAAAACTAGTAGTAATTGACCGATAAGCTTTGAAAACTCGGCGTGCAGTGCGAATAAACGCTGATATAAGTTTCCAGAACATGACGATGTGACCTTGACATGTTCAACCTGTTCTATCAGTAATCAACGATGATGATCGAAGATTATCCTAGGTTAGGATCTTGGTCTACTAATTTGACCATACAATTCTGAATAATTTTCCGAGGGAGTCAAGCTGTGAAAAACAAAGGATCTCTGATTGGCTTTTTTCTTGTTTTCATTGCCGGCCTACTAACCGGTATCGGAATCTCAGCGTGGAAACTGGGTCCGGGCGAACCGAACGTAGGCGGCATGAAACAGGCCCCGGAGGCCGCTGCCAAGGAAGACGTAAAGTCTCGCATAACGGCCGTAGAACGCATGCTGTCTTCAAACCCCGATAATGTACAGGCCTTGATCCAATTGGGGAACGACTATTTTGATCTAGGACAATACGACAAGTCCATAGAAGCGTACAACAAGGCGATCAAAATTGACCCCCAGAATGCGGAAGTTACAACCGATAAGGCTGTCGCCTATCGGAGACTCGGCAAGACTGACGAATCAGTAAAGCTGTTCCGTAAAGCACTGGAAATAGACCCAAACCAGTCATTAGCCATGTTCAATCTGGGCATAGTCCTCCGGGATGACATGAAGGATCCCCAAGGCGCTCTGAAAGTGTGGAAAGAGTTTTTACAAAAAGCTCCGGACAGTCCACACGCAGTAATGATTCGCCCATGGGTTAAACAACTTGAGGAAAAGTTGGCGCAGAAAAATGGCGAGGGAGAAAAGAAATAGTCTCTATAGATGTGATTAAAATGTGAAAGAGAATTCGGCTAGAACAGGGGCTGTGTGGCTATTTTGAAAATCCGGCCCCGTGGCTATTCCTCAGCCAGCTTGTGAATCAGAAAATCGGTAAGCGCCGTGAGAGCGTGAACCGGCATGTAGTTGCTCGCGGACACATCATAAAGAATTTTACTGTAAGCAGGGAATTCTTCGTCTTCATTCCAATGAATAAAGGCCACGGGCAATCGCGGGAAAAAATAAAAAGTGAAGCCTCTGTCTCCCAACTCATTTTGTCTTCCTCCCCATTTGAGGGCTCTAGCGATTACTCTTTTTTTGCTGGCTTCAAAGAAGGAGCCAAGAGTTTCCATGGTAGATTTGGCGAAGTGCGCGCCCAAGACCGCTCCATGCTGCAAAGATCTCGGGTCTATCCACTGGTTCATGACCTGAACATTCGAACCCAGATTTTCTGCTGAGGTTATAAGATACTGGAGCACGATTACCTTCATGGTAAGGGTATCAAATTCAGGGTGTTCGGCTCTTAACCGATATGGAATAAGATCCAGTGTAAACCAGGTTGTGAGGAAAGGGATAATCAACCTTGGTATTCCATCGCCACCCCTGTATGAGACATCGGCCGTCTGCGCGATAGTGATTGGGTCAATCCGCTGAACCTTATTTATCAATTCCTGATAGAATTCGGTCAGTCTTTCATGGTTTTTCCCCATCTTTTCCCGTTGGGTCCACACGGAAAACTCATCCAGAGCGCTCATGACAGAGTCCCTTCCTGCTATGAAAGATCCATTTCACTAATAGAGCAAAAAAGAAAGGCCCTCCGCGGATTGGAGAGCCTTCATTGCCTCAGATTAACCCTAAACCGTTACAAAACAGGCATGGGTCAAATAAGTCGTCATTAAAATGGTGAATTGAAATCCAGCGTTACCAGCCCACCGAGTGTCCATGATGAACGGTTTAAAGAGAAATTATAAGTATCCTGGAGATTGAGATTCGTAATCCGGCCACTTCCGGATGTAGTGGCTCTGGCTGTATTCCAGCGAGCAAACACACCAGCTTGGGAAGCGCCAAAGAATTTCCTGGTGTACTCTCCAAAAATCTCGTAGAAATGACCACCGTTATAATTAGAGTTATCGAATTCGAACCTGTTCCCATTAATTGTTGTCAGAGCAACCTGTCCTGTACCTACTATTGTGGGGATTCCCAGAATTCTGACTTTCATGCTCTGAACCGCGTCAGTATACGCGGTTTGAAAGCCAACAAACGGGATCCAGCCATTAGATGTGACATCGCCACGTTCCTGTCCGGCGAATAGATCGTTAGAATTGGGATCACTTATGGAAACTGTGTAATAATCATACCTCAGCCCCAGCAGAAGAGAAAACCCTGAGCTGCCAGCGGCTCCGCCACAACTGGATCCGCCAAATGTGTATGCGAACGCTCCATCTACGAACCACCAGTTAAATGTAGGAGTCCAATTGTTACGAAGATATTGCCTAGGATCGAGACCATAATCTTCATTTGAATCAGCGCCGGGCGTCCCTGGGAACAAATACCAGCCAGTCGCTACGAATGACAAATTGTCGCCCAAGCTGACTGGAAGAGCCGCGCCCAACCAAAAACCATTTGTAGGAAGTTTAATAGTTATTTCTCTAACATTGGCCACACCATTGTTTTGCGCTGTGAGGGACACACTGGTGTTGCGGTCTTGAGGAACTCCCCAGCCAAAATAAACAGCAGGCGCAAAAGCAGGGCAGGCGCGCTCGCCGCACTTACCGGAACCGCCAAACATAGACGGCATGCTCGGCAATCCGGACAATCCAAAAGCCCCAGAGTACTGCGCGCTAACCATCGCCGGGGCCAAAGCCAGTGCCAGGATGCCGACGAACAGGATGAATCCACGTCTCATAGCCATATCCTCCTAATCCTAAAGCAGCGGGAGAACACTCCTCTCGCCAGACTAAAAAAGTTAAAAACAACTTTTAACGGCAAAATTTACGGAATATACAATGCGTATAATAAAAGGCAGGTTTTGTCAAGAAGTTTTTGGGTTTTCGCGCGAAGGTTCAACCGCTTATCTGAATTGCTATGCTTCAGGTATTTTAACATGTCCTCTCCAAAATAGAAAATATCCTGTACGTGGATTCAATTCCAACCGTTGAATTCGTGAATTATAAATTGACAGCGCCCGTAGTATCGCGCGAAAGGATCTGTGGTTATTTCCCGGAGCTGTTGAATGAGTTATTTTCCAGATCCTGCCCCAGGCAGCTACAGACGTTGGGCGATTTTTGTCGTGGGGTCCATAAATTTCATAATGTCAATGTTCTATCGGGTTTCTTTGGCGGTGATATCGCCATCACTGATTAGCGATCTAAGATTTGACGCCTCTCAACTAAGCGATTTGTCGGCCGCCTTTTTCTACGGCTTCGCCCTTTGCCAACTACCCCTTGGTCTGGCGATAGACCACATTGGAGCCCGTGGAGGCTTAATTCTTCTGGGAGCGCCCGCTATTGCAGGCGGATTTATCTTTGCCTTTGGGCAATCCTATGAACACCTACTTCTGGGAAGATTTCTGCTGGGTATTGGCATGGGCGGCAATTTAATGCTTGTACTGGCTTTGCTTGCTGTCTGGTTTCCACCCGACAGGTTCGCTTCTTTAGGCAGTTCACTTGTCGCTATTGGTGTGATCGGTAACCTTTTCGCCGCAACACCTCTGGCCCTGATGAACGGTTGGTTAGGATGGCGATCGTGTTTTCTAGTTTTCACACTAGTGAACGCCCTTATAATAATCTCTTTCATCCTGATAATAAAAAATTATCCACCCGGTTACGTCAAGCGGACGCCAAAAAGTAGAAATCTTCTGCAAGGCTTCAATGCCATAGCTCGTATGTACGGGTATTGGGCCATCAGCCTCGGGAATTTTGTCAGGTACGGGTATTTCGTAGCGATTCAAGGTTTGTGGGCGACTCCCTTCCTAATATACGGTGTGGGGATGAATCAAATCGCCGCAGCGGATACGCTCCTCTTTCTCGGATTTGGATACATGATCGGTTTGCCTTTCTTTGGGTTTTTGAGTGACAGAATTTTTCGGTCCAGGAAGAAAGTGGTTGTTGCAACTTTTTCTCTATCTGTCGCTCTTACGCTGTCTGTATTCTTCTGGCCGGACCATGTCGATTCCTGGATCATAAAAACCACATTCTTCTTTATGGGTTTGCTCGCGGCGCCCGGGCAGATTTCATACGCTCATATAAAGGAACTCGTCCCTTCCTCTATTACCGCGCAGGCTATGACAGCGGTGAATCTTTTCACGATCCTGGGAGCGGCTCTAATGACTCAGGTTTTGGGGCTGTTTGTGCAGGGGGATATGAATCAGCTCAGCGGCGTCAAAGACTTCAGGCTCATCTGGTTTGCCGGCGCTGTGTTGCTGGCGATCGTCACTGTAATGTACTCATTTGTGCCTGAAAGCCCTGTTTTTGGTCGGGCCGCTACAAAATAGTAACCAAAATGGGTAATCATCACGTCGAAGCGGCGATATAAAGAGCTGAATTAATATTTAGAAGACGGTAGATGTTCAGTCAATCAGCAACCACATTGGGTTCAGCCTTTGATGACTCCCATCGGCTTGATTCGGGCGACCCTTTTCGCCAAACCCGCTATTTGCACGACTTCTACCACAGCGCTCACATCCTTGTACGCCTCAGGAAATTCCTCACGCATTGTTTTTCTGCCTGCAGAACGAGCGTAAATTTCCTTTTCCTCGAGTTCTCTCTCTATGGAGCGCCCTTTTGTCCTTCTGAGAGCTTCATTTCTGGAAAGTACCCTTCCTGCGCCATGGCAAGCGGAGCCAAAAGTCTGTTTCATGGATCCCTCGGCTCCCACAAGCACATAAGACGCTCGGCCCATATCGCCCGGTATTAAAACCGGTTGACCGGTATGTCTAAAAATTGGAGGAAGTAGATGATGCGATGGGGGTAAGGCTCTGGTAGCTCCCTTTCGATGGACTAGTAGTCTCGATGTTCGACCGTCTACAGTATGAGTTTCAAATTTGGCTATGTTGTGACAAACGTCATATAATAATTTGAGCCCAAGTTCACGTGGAGCAAGTCCCATGGAACGCTGCCAGGAGTCTTGCGCTAAACTCATCAGAATTTGACGGTTGGCGAAAGCGAAGTTAGCCGCCGCGGCCATGGAGGATAGATATTCACGAGCAAGTGGCGTGTTTAAACGCGCGCAGGCAAGTTGCTTGTCGGGCAGATCAATCTTGTCCTTTGCGACCATTTTGACCATTCTCGCAAGGAATTCATCGCAAACCTGGTAACCGAATCCTCTGGAACCACTGTGAACCATAAGAGTTATCTGCCCCACGGTTAGGCCCCAGGACTCAGCTATATCGGGTTCAAAGATGTCGGAGATAAACCCGATCTCCAAAAAATGGTTTCCTGACCCTAAAGTTCCGAGCTGGTCCTTTCCTCTTTCAAACGAGCGATCACTTATAGAGGCTGATTCAGCTCCCTCAATCGCCCCATGATCCTCGATGCGGTCAAGATCGGATTCGTCGCCCATTCCCTGTTTGATCGCCCAGCTAGCTCCTGATCGGGTAACCTCGGACATAGCCTTCTTATTGAGGACAATTGCTCCTCTTGAGCCCAGCCCACAAGGAATATTAGAGTAGAGAGAGTCTATAAGGTCCTTCAACCCTGGCAGGACATCAGCTTTGGAGAGTTTTGTTGTGGCCAGTCTAACGCCACAATTAATGTCGTATCCGACTCCTCCGGGCGAGACGACCCCTTCATCCATGTCAAAAGCCGCAACTCCGCCTATGGGGAAACCGTAACCCCAGTGTATGTCCGGCAATGCAATGGACCGTGAAACTATCCCTGGCAGATGAGCGACATTATAGACCTGATCACAACTGTTATCCTTTTCAACATCAGGAAAGAGCCTGGAATCGGAATATATTAGTCCGGGAACTCTCATGCCCCCAACCCTGGGTATTTCCCATCGGACTTCGTCGATACGTCTGACCCTATAAGGCTTTTCTCTGGTTAAGCCCGTAGTTCTCATAAGCCACGCTCTTTTCGCTCAAAACGTCAGATATCAAAAATCACTTGCGCTACAAAACCTTCCAAAACTTCCTCCAGAAGCAAGCCATGATAGGTGACACCCTTTATTTCGAGGCCATCCTCGAGTTGAAGGTATGGGTCCAGGATAGAACCAAACAAAGTAGACTCCAGTGAAATACCTTCAGAAATTTTCAGAGACGCTTTACGCAAAATAAATCGTTCTGAATTGAAAAGAAAAAGGATCTCTCTAAGCCAATCGACCAGGAGATTATCAAATGAATCGGATTCCAGAGCTAATATCTTTTCAATTTGTGAGTCTGAAACTTTGATTGAGCCGGTCAACAACTTGCTTAACCCGTCAGCCGCGTTGAGGAACAACTCTTCGAGCGCTTTCCCGTAAATCTCAATTCTAATGTCAGCGGGATGATCCAAAAGTTTCCATTTAGGGTGACGCTGTTTCATGGCCGGTGCAGATAACTCTATCAGGGCGCGTTCGGCGGAAGATTTTTCAGATATTCAATGACACCCTTGGCAAGTTTTGAAGAGACCGAGTTTGAAAAAACCTGTCTTGCGGCTCTGTCTTTTTGAGCCAGATTGTTGACAAAACCACATTCTACCAGGATTGCCGGCATGGTAGCGCCTATCAGGACGTAAAACGGGGCCTGTTTGACCCCACGGTCTTTGATCCGGGCGCCTTGAGTGGCGTCAGAGACCACCAGAGAATCATGGACGACCTGCGCCAGCCTAGTTGATTCAGTCTTTTTAGAATTGGTTAACAAATCAATCAATGTGGCTTCGAGATCTGACATCTTGCTCAACGAAACCCCATTTTCCCTTGCCGCCGCCCTCATTGCGCCACGAGAACTCGATTTGCTCAGATAAAAGATCTCAGGACCCGATGCGGATTTGAAGTCCGACCCATTACAATGAACGGAAATGAAAACCTCCGCGTCCAGAGAATTGGCTATTTTCGCCCTTTCCTTAAGGCTAAGAAATGTGTCTTCATCTCGAGTCAAATGTACCGAAACATGGGGGTATGCCTTTTCGACTCTCTTTTTGAGGAGCTTCGAGATCTCAAGAGTGACATCTTTCTCAGCAACTTTTTTGTCCGTGGAAACAGCGCCGGGATCCTTGCCGCCGTGACCGGGATCAATTACGATGACCGGGCCTTTTCTATGATGAACGGGCTCAGGAAGAGCCTTTGCAGGCTCAGCGTCGGAGATAGAGGGAGGGGCTATCGAAGCGCTCTTGAGATTAATCGCTCCAGGATGAGGTTCGACGATGTTTGGGTCAGGACGGAAGAATGGGTTGCCCACTTGATTCAAAGGGGGACGATCGCAAAGATTTTCTGAATCACCGTTCTGCGGTCCCATTGGAGAGACCTTGGGGCCTGGATTCCCAACATCTTGACTATCGATCAAGGATCCGGACGAATTGGGAGGACTACTCCTTTTCTGATTGTCGAGATCAGTTTTTAATGGAGACTTGGTTAAAGATACTTTGGGGACCTTAGAAGACTTGTCTCTCCTCTTGAGCAGGTATGCTTCTTTTAACTCAAAAAGGGCTTCCTTATAATGTTCTGAATTGTGCCGGGATTTTTTGTATTGATTTAAATGGATTATACAATGATTGAGGCTCTCCCTATTCTTGGAGACCTTGTAGAGGCTGAGGAAGGCTTTGCCGGCGAAGAACTGGCAGGAAGATTTGATGGAACCCTTTTCGGATTTTTGTAAGTCAACAAATTTTAGCGCTAATTTCTTGATGGCTTCCTGGTGCGGACTAGAGGATCCAAGAAGTCGTTGTAGCTCATTACAGGACGAATGAAATGTTTTGGAATCTGATGAACTCTGAGAGGCCGGCGCCGGCAATGGACATAGAAAAACCAGTATGATGGAAGTCAGCGCACAAACAACAAATGAACATATGTTATGGCCGAATACGGATCTTCTCAGTGATCGTAAAGACTCCCAACCTTGCTCTGTTTTTCTGAAAACCATCATGCAATCTATTGAAGTGACTGACGAGGGCTTAGTGAGCCACGAAACAGCACGCGAAATCACGGCTGACTGTTTTAGACTCATCTTTATGTTTGGAGCTATGCCTGACAGGTCGTACATCCAGTATTCGACTGTCAGTTTCATTGATAGCGGCGCAAGACATTCTTATTCTAGAGTGGAGTTCCGCAGAAACTAGAAAACTGGGCTTTGGCGCTGTCTTGAACATCACGACCTCCATTAGTATTAATATAGATTATATAAAAATAAATCATATAGTTCAATTAATTTTAAATAATTAACATTAACTATAATGTCTTCACGGCGCTGTATTTTCTCGGGCGGTGATGCTAACATCCAATTCGGTATCGGCTCAGGAATCTGAACCTCGAATGGAACAGGAAAGGCGCTGTCCAGATGCATCCAGACATTGAATACCTGAAAAAAATTGTGAAAAAACTCGCTTGCAACCAGGGAGTCCATTTTGTAGACGCGTTCTTTGAAGAGAAAACAGGTTCAACGATAGTTTTCGAAAACGGCAGGGTGGACCGGGTAAGGCAGGGAATTGATTCAGGGCTCGGCATAAGAGTAATCAGGAATCACGCCACTTACTATGGTTTTTCGACAAGAGTCGACATGGAAGCGGTGGACGATCTGGCAAGGGTTATTCACGAAGCTTCGATGCTGAGTCCCAAGGATAATGATGTTGTTTTTTCAGTTAACAGTAGAAAGCCTGTTTCAGACATTCAGGTTGATCCCGCTGCTGCAGGCATTGCTGAGAAGATTGGCCTGCTTAAACAGGCTGATGAAGTAGCCAGGTCACATGGCCCTGAAGTTATTCAGGTCAGGTGTGTTTTTTCTGATGAAAACAGGAGAGTGGTACAGGTAAATTCGGATGGCGCAGTAATCGATTACCCCAGGAAGGGCCTTGTGTTCATAACCCATGTTACGGCGCGTTCAGGGGATATTCTCCAGACGGGATACGAGTCGGCCGGTGGTCAAGTCGGGATGGAACTCTTTGTTGATGACATGATCGCAAAAATTGCGAATATTTCCGCTGGAAGAGCGCTAACTATGTTACATGCGCGGGAAGCTCCTTCAGGACGGATGCCGGTGGTTCTGGAGAGTGAGGCCGGGGGAACGATGATACACGAGGCGGTGGGCCATGGCCTCGAAGCTGATTTGGTCGGTGAGAACATGAGTGTTTACGCCGGCTCTATGGGTAGAAAAATAGCCTCTGATTTCGTCAGCGTGATTGACGACCCAACCATGCCCAACAGAAGAGGCTCATACCCGTTTGATGATGAGGGTGTTGAATCACGTCCCAACCTATTGATCGAAAATGGCTATTTGAAGGGATTTATGTATGACAGATTAAGCGCCTTCAAACAGAACGCCGCGCCGACCGGAAACGGGAGAAGGGAATCATACCGACACAAGCCCATCCCCAGGATGTCGAATACATATATAGCTCCTTCAAACACGAATCCGGGAGAAATCCTAGGATCCACACCGGTTGGTCTCCTGGTAAGGAAAATGGGTGGAGGAGAGGTAAACACAGTCAATGGCGATTTCGTTTTTGAAGTGGCAGAGGGATACCTGATTGAAAATGGCCGTCAGGGAGATCCGGTACGTGGAGCTACCCTGGTAGGAAACGGTCCTAGAGCGTTGATGGACATTGACATGGTCGGCAATGATCTCGGATTTTCCATAGGCACATGCGGAAAAGACGGGCAAGGAGCCCCGGTATCGGACGCGCAACCAACTTTAAGAATAGGGACGCCGGACAAACCTGAAACATGGTTGACCATCGGTGGAACCGCCTGATCACCCCAGAGAGAAACCTGATATGTCTGAGGAAAAAAAGAAAACAGGAATTTTTGGTCGCTTATTCAAACGTAACCGTTTTGAAGAGAACAAAGCGGAAGAAGTCGTCATCGAAGACGCGATACTAAAAGAACCGGAAACAGAACCTAAAGAAATAGAAGCATTTGATTCTCTTGAAGATTCTAAGGAAGAAGTTCCTGAAGAACTTTCAAAGGAAGAGGAAGAAGCCAAAGAATTCGTTCGTTTAAAGACCGGTTTAACCAAGACCAGGAAGGGTTTTTTAAAAAATCTGGATGAAATCTTCCTCGGTAAAAGAGAACTTGACGAGAAAACGCTGAACAGCCTTGAAGAGGCGCTGGTCAGAGCCGATATAGGCGTGCAGACTTCCTACGAACTGTTGGATAAAGTCACGGAAAGGGTCAAGAGACGAGAGATTGACGATCCTCAAAAGGTTATCAGGCACATAAAGGAAATGATAAGGGAATCTCTCGAAGAAGTGGAGGCCCCCCTGAGAGTCGGTTACGGGACCGAGCCTTTTGTCGTAATGGTAATTGGTGTAAATGGCTCTGGAAAGACAACCACCATAGCCAAAATGGCCGCAAGACATAAAGCGGCTAACCGGAAAGTGATGATGGTAGCTGGTGATACATTTCGAGCCGCCGCAGTGGAACAATTACAGATATGGGGAGACAGAATCGGCTGCGAAGTCGTTAAAGGAAAGCCGCAAGCCGACCCGTCATCAGTAGCCTTTGAGGCCATAGAACGCGCAATTAAAGAGGATTTTGAGCTTGTTCTGGTCGATACCGCCGGCCGTCTTCACACCAGGGTTCCACTAATGGAGGAATTGAAAAAGGTACGCAGGATCCTGGGCAAGAAGATACCAAGCTCACCCCACGAAACTCTTTTGGTCATAGACTCATCCATGGGCCAGAACGCGATTCTTCAGGCCAGAACTTTCAATGAAGCCATACCTGTAACAGGGGTGGCATTGACCAAACTGGATGGCACCTCAAAAGGTGGTGTAGTAGTGGGGATATCGAAAGAGTTGAAGATTCCAATCAGATTCATAGGCATCGGCGAAAAAATGGATGATCTTCGGGATTTCAACGCAAGACAGTTTGCTGAAGCGCTATTTTTCTCGGATGAATCAACAGAAAGCGACTGAATATGGATACAATTACTGTCAAGACATCATCACGCATACAGTTTGTAGATATTACTTCGGATATCAGGCGAATCGTAGAGAAAAGAGGCCTAACAGACGGAATAGCCATGGTGTATGTGCCTCACACTACGGCTGGGATCACCATTAATGAAGCCGCGGACCCTGATGTGGTTTCTGATCTCAACAACAAATTGTCCCAATTGATCCCTTGTGAAACAATGTACCGGCATGCGGAAGGAAATTCGGACGCTCATATAAAAGCTTCTTTGATGGGTTCTTCAGTCCAGATCATTATTTCCGATTCAAAGCTTGTTTTGGGTGTATGGCAGGGAGTATTTTTCTGTGAGTTCGATGGGCCTCGAACCAGAAAAGTTCATGTAAAATTGATCTCATGTTAGGAACCCAAAAGGAGCCGAGTGTGGGGGATTCCTCTTCAAACTCAATTGTGGAGATTTTCACCGATGGAGCGTGCAAAGGCAATCCCGGCCCAGGTGGATGGGCCGCTATTTTACGCTTCGGAGAGCACGAGAAGATTTTATCAGGAGCGGATCCTGATACCACTAATAACCGGATGGAGTTGACAGCGGCCATTAAAGCTCTGGAAGCCCTGAAAAGGCCGTGCTCGATAAGATTGGCCACAGATTCAAAATACCTTATGCTGGGAATCACTGAATGGCTAAAGAGCTGGAAAGTCCGAAACTGGAAGACTTCTCAAAATGCCCCGGTGAAAAATGACGATCTGTGGAAAAAGCTGGATCACCTGAACTCGAGACATAAGGTTCAGTGGTCGTGGGTACGAGGCCACATTGGTCATCCGGAAAACGAACTCGCGGACCAGCTAGCGAGAAAGGCTCTCAAGGACTTATTGTCTGAAAACAACAATCATAAGCCTTAAGGCTGTCAGATATACCCCAAAGCCATTGTCTCCGGGACCCCTTGGAAGTTTTGTATAGAGGCCCCTGAAATCCTCACTAATCAGCCGGTTTCTTGGCGGAATTATGCGCCACCTGTTCGATGGCTCTGTTTCGCATTCGGGTTTAACTGCAAATATTCTTTCAAGTGTTTCTGCTGGTGCACTTTTTCACATTTCAGACACGTGTGAACAAGATCGGTGTTTAAATCACCGACCGCCGCAGAATCAAAAAGCTTCCTCGCCAAGACATAAGGTCTGTTGTTGCGAATTTTTTTTATGTCATCGGTAGCGATATTAGCGAAATCATCTTCCTTAAAATAAAGGTAATAGCAGGGTGTGATTCCGCCATCTGCGTTCAACACGATCAAATGCCACAATTGATGGCAATGTTTGACGTCGGACAAAATGTACTTAGGGTCATCACGCGCGCCTACAAGCGCCTCTTCTGGTCCTGAGCCGTCCATAATTCTGAACGCTGTTACACCCAAATCCTGGGCAATTTTCCTGGCTGCCTGAACTTCATGCTGATTGTGTTTGAACAAAATGTAATGCAATTCGACCATGGGTAACCAGGTTCCGGTTCGTTTCTTGAAATCGGCCAGAAATTTAAGACCAGCAGTGATCCTATCCAACTGTCCACCACGATGATACGTCTCATAGACTTCTTGAGACGCCCCGCTGCAGCTCACTACCATGTGATCCAGGCCTGCCTTGCAAACCCTTTCCAGAACGTCCAAATCCTTAATGTTGAGATTGGTTGAAAGAGATGTAAATACATTTCGTTCGTGACAAATGCGCACCAGCGTTTCTATTTTGGGGTGCAACAGCGGCTCTCCCCAATTGTAAAAATTCGCGCTTAGAAGATATGGAGCCAGTTTGTCTATGAATGACTCTGCGAGAGAGACATCGAGCATGGTTTTTTTTCTTCCGCTATCCCTCCCGGCTCCTGTCGGACAATATGGACATTGCAGATTACATATATTGGTAGGCTCTATCACGGCGGAATAGGGCATGGATTTTGGTCTTGCTACACGGAAAAAACATTCTGTCTCACATCGAAGAAAATTGAAAACCTTCCTGAAAGTCAAATAAGGCATGCCGGCCCGAGAAAGGGGAATGAGCCTGCCCCATTTACCAAACGTAACCATAAGAAACCTCCCACATTTCAAATCCGATACACAACATTGATGAGGTCAACGTGTTTGTAGATTACAACATTTTGAATCTATTCTCAAAAAATCCAAAATAAATCCCTGATCATTGTTGCAATAAATACTTATATCGACTCAACGACGAACGGCCATCAGTCCTGGATTCCCCGCAAGTGACCATTTGTTCCAGGAGCGCAACCAGCCCATCATTTCCTGCATTGTGACGATTGGTTATGTTTAACGTGAATTCGTTGATTCCGGACTCAAAGGCTTCAAAAAGATATTTGGAAAAATTTAATGAGGTCGAAAATTGTCCAAAACCATATTGTGCCACAAAATATGCGTTTAAGAATTGTTCATACGCGTCCGCGATAGGAAATGACAGCACTGGTTTCCCGAAATGAAGCGCTTCGCAGATGACGTTGTGCCCCCCGTTGACAATTACATAGCGTGAGCTTGCCAGGTCTTCCACAAAACCATCCGCTGAATAAGCTTTAAAAAACAGATTCTTGTCAGGAGGCTTTGCTCCAAAACCGTAAATCAGAAACGGAGTATCTATCTCTTTTAGGACCGGAAAGAGCTTATGGAAGGTTGGGGAAGTCTGATAAACGAGGACATGCTCCCCATCCCTGGAAATTGTTTTTTTAACGGCGCTGCGAACAATTGGGGCGAAGACAGCAGTCGTTTCGGGATTAACAGGGGGCAGATCAAAGAATGAAACTATCAGGAATTTGGAACAGTTACTATAGAGATACCTCACGGAAGAGCGCGTCATGAATCGATTGAGCCTTTCCCGGGAAGGTGGATCATATATGCAGTGCGTGAGAACATGCTGATGATCGAGGCTGACGCATGATCGATTCATGCTCAAAGCCGCTATAGGTGTGAAATACTCATAATTTGTAAGGATTAGGTCCGGATCATAGTCTTCAATAATATCCTTTACTCTTTGACGAATCCTTCGACTGGCAAGAATGGTTCTCACAGCGTTACTTGCCGTGGCTATAATATCTACCTTATTATTTCTATAAAAAGTGGATAACATGGGCAAAGGCTCCACGCAATAACCGCTCTCTCGAAGACTCGTAACTTTTCCCCCTCCCAGGAAAAGGAATTCGTGTTGAGGCATTTGTGTGGCTAAAGTCAGGGCTTCCATGACATGTCCGCCCGCGTCGCCCATGACTCCATACAATATCCGTCCCATTATAAAACCTTGCGTTTATCTTGCTGTCTGATGTGAGATAAAGATCATGTTTGACTGAAATTAACTCTGAACAAAAATTCGGGTAACCCGAGGCGAAATCTTGCATACGATTTCATAATTAATAGTGCCACCGTTGGCGGCTATCTCGTCAGGCAGGATCTCCTCGTTTTCCTGACGACCTATAAGCACAACTTCATCTCCCACCGACGCTTCGGGTATGTTTGTGACATCCAGCATCAGTGTATCCATGCAGACAGTGCCGACAACAGGAACGCGTTGGCCTCTGACCAAAACCTGGCCACGATTTGATTGGAACCGGGGATAACCATCGTTGTATCCAACCTGAATCGTCGCAATACGGGAGCCCTGACAGGTAACAAAGCGACGATTGTATGAAATGCATCTGCCGGCCGGGTGGAGTTTGATCTGCGCGATCTTGGTTGAGAATGTAATGACCTGGTCCAGATCTATGATCCTGCTAACACATTCGGACGGATACATCCCGTAAATGGCCAAACCTGGTCTCACCATATTATAGCGTGTCTGGGGGAATCTTACCAAAGCCGAGGTATTGGCCGCGTGAACATATCTGAAAGAGTAACCCGCTGTATGAGCCTGGTTCAGAACTTCATCGAAAGCGGATACTTGCGTCATGGTGTAACAATCCGAATCAGGGTCGTCAGCGCTCGAGAAGTGGGTCATGATTCCTTCAACCATAAGGTTTTCCATCTCAAAAACCTTTTGAATAAAGGGCAAAGCTTCTTCGTGCCAAACCCCGGAACGCCCCATACCAGTGTCAATCTTCAAGTGAACCGGTACCTTGGAACGTCCTTTGGCGGCCGTGTTTAGGGCCTCGGCGAGTTCTAGCGACGGAATAACTGAACTCAGCCGGTAACGCATTATCTTGTCGGCTTCCTCGGGCAAAACGTTGAACACAAGGATTGGAGCGTCTATCCTGTTTTCCCGCAAAGTGGCCCCCTCATCCGGGAAAGCCACAGCCAGGTAAGTCACGCCATTTTCAAGAGCGATCTTTGAGGTTCTAATTGAATCATTTCCATACCCAAAACTCTTGACTACCGACATTATTTCTACAAAATCGCCCACAATGGCCCGTATCTTTTTAATGTTAGAAGCTATGGCGTCCAGGTTCACAACTAGACGTGTCGGTCCTATTGACCCTACAAGTTCGCGGGCAAGACGTTCCAGCCGAAACCATCGTGATCCTTTAAACAGGACCACATCCCCACGATTCATGACCTTTTCAAGCTCCCGCGCCGCCTCGCTGTGTGTTCGGGCATGCGATATATTCGCCGGGTTAAAACCTTCACTCGAAGCGGCCCGCCCGATAAGCTTCGCATTTTCGCCCACTGTTATGAGGTGGTCTATGCCGGCTCTCGCCACATCCGCTCCTACAGCGATATGCTCCTCCCTGCTATGAAGGCCCAGATCCAACATTTCACTGAGTATCGCTATCTTGCGTCTTCCCTGACCGACCTTGGTCAAAGCGTCAATAGCGCCTTTCATGGAGGCCGGGTCCGAATTGTACGTGTCATTGATTAGAGTGATGCCGGTAACCGTAGTATGAATTTCCAGCCTCATCGGAGATGGTCGAAAATCTTCCAAACCCTTCTTTATATTCGTCACCGAAGCGCCCAGCATTTTCCCGGCGGCCGCGGCGGCGAGGGCGTTGACAATATTAAATTGCCCAGCCACTGGCAGAGATATGTCAACTACGCGATCAAAGATTTTCATCTTGAAATAATGCCCCTTTTCAGGGGCAGGGATAGCGTCTATGGCTCTGACATCCGCGTTTTCGGCAAAACCAAACGTTACGATCCTGGCTTTTGATCGATTCATGTAGGTCATGCTAAGGGGGTCATCGGAATTTAGGATCAGGAAAGAATCGCTTGTCAGGTTCTTGAACAGTTGTATTTTTTGTTCCAGTGTGTTTTCAAGGCTGCCCAATCCACCTATATGAGCTTTGCTGATCACTGTCAGCAACCCATGATCAGGCTTTATCATACGCTCCAGCTTTTCCATTTCACCTGGAAGACTGATTCCCGCTTCAATTATGGCGACTTCATGTTCCGGTCTGATTCCTAAAAGAGCTAGAGCCGCTCCTATCTGGGTGTTATAGGACAGTGGAGATCGGTAGGTCTTACGGTCCAAACAGAGTATCGCTGCAAGCATTTCTTTAACCAGCGTTTTGCCGTTGCTGCCTGTAATCCCTATAACAGGGATGTCAAACTGCGCGCGATGAAACGCCGCCAACTTCTGAAGAGCCTCCAGAGTATCCGTGACTTCTATAAGAGTAGAATTTCGTGGTATTTCTTTTTCGAAAAGGTCCGGTCGATCCACAACCGCAGCTTTGACTCCTGATTTTAGAGCGTCAAGAGCGAAGTCAACGCCGCTAAAATGGGGCCCTTTTATCGCCCAGAATATATGATTCGCGCCCATTGGCTTGCGGGTATCGATGGAGACTCCTGAAATTGGTCCGAATCCGGCGCCTTTTACGCGGAGGGGCTCTATAATTTCGATGACTTGACTTAGATCCATAAAATTCATGTTATCGATACCGGGATTTTCCACCAGGTTCGAGCTTACACAATTTGAGGCCATCTACTTCCCCCAGTCTGCTCGATATGAAACGTCGGTCATTTTTTGCGCCTCTCCAGGAAACAATTTTTCGATTATTTTTCCTCTGTTCGTCAACGCTCTAACACTTTAATAAGCTATTTTCAACATCGAGAGGGCGAGGCCTTTGAATGAATCGTCGAAAATTGCTTGACACAGCCGGATATAATAATATGCTTCAACCGATCGACAGAGAGAGGTTGTTTCGTCAAATGATTCGTCATGGGCTAAGATTAGTTTGATCGAAATATACCTTGATTCCTATTGGTTAGTTAGAATAGACCGACCGGCGAGAACAGATTTCTGAGCGTCGAGTCGCCTTTGCAGATTGAATTTTTCGGGTCATCTTGATATAATAAGATTGATCATTTATAAATTGTGTTTAATTGAGGGAACATTCTTTTAGTAATTAATCCGAAGGGAGTGAAATGGTGGGTAATCGTTTGTTTATGTTTCTGAAACCAACATTTCTCGTGGTGATGTTTTGTATTCTTGGGGCTTCGTTAGTTTCCGCTAACGAATCACCAGTTTCTACCGAAGACGTGGCTGATAACCACCTACAAGAAAACGACAAGAATCTGGAAAAAGCGCTATTTGAGTACGCGCCGCTACCAGACTGGCTGGAAGCGGTCCTCAACGGTGTTCCGGAACAAAAAGAAAATAAACTTAACGCCAGGCTGGACGATCAGGATTTCAGCAATGAAGTAGAACAGAGTTTTACCAGTCCGATGAGGGAGGAACTGCAACTTGCCGGCATGGGGATCAAAACCCTTGAAAATATTCCTCCTTTGTACACTTCACCCAAGATTGACGGAGAAGGTGTTTGGTTAAGCGCCGACACACCTGCCGGGTCAGACGGAAAGCCTTTAATTTACAAGACGGTATATCGCCCGAGTATCGAGTTCCCCAATGCGGTGGTTTACATGGCGGTCTTCGATATTAGCCGTCTCAAAACCAGGCTCTTTATAGGGCAAACAGAGCCCGGCATATATCAGGTTTCAGATACTGCGCCACGGGAGTCTCTATCAAGAATAGTCGCAATCACAAACGCAATGTGGATGCAACAACATGCCAGAGGCGCGGGGGCCATATTTAGGGGCCGTGTCGTATACCCGATGGTGCCGGGAATGGCCACACTTGTCGTGTATAATGATGACTCAGTAGACGTGCTCGAATGGACCAATGACATTCCTGTTTCTATTGTTAAGGACGCCCGCCAGTTGCGACACCTGATCG
This sequence comes from Desulfomonilaceae bacterium, assembly GCA_041662605.1. Lineage (NCBI taxonomy): Bacteria > Pseudomonadati > Thermodesulfobacteriota > Desulfomonilia > Desulfomonilales > Desulfomonilaceae > Desulfomonilaceae bacterium. The sequence goes on along the minus strand of JBAZSD010000016.1, from coordinate 8,814 downwards.
TTAAAGACGGCAATGTCGTCAATCAGGTAGTTAAAAACGGTAAGCCGACTGATTCAGAAATAGGCCTTGGTGGATTTCTGATTGACAATGACGGCGGCAGTACGATGAACAAGGAGTTTTGGTTTCTGGCGAATAGAACGGCTTTCGGCATAAGAGACGACGGGAATCTTGTGTTTGCCATGGGGCACCATATCAGCACGAAAGACATGGCCAAGGCCCTTGTCCTTGCAGGATGCAAAAGGGCTATTCATGGTGACGCAAATATTCACAACATAGTGTGCAATTTTTATTTCAGAGATGAAAACAACAAAATAGTTAAACGAGACAGACTCTCGCCGGAACAGCTTCAATACACCATGAAGCGCTATGATCAAGGGTACGCCAAGGATTTCTTCGCTTTTTACGAAAAATAGGATGTCTATAAGGGCCCGGGTGTTCTGTTTTCATGAGCCCGACAGTTTATGCCCGTAAATTACTATATTAACGGCCTGATAATAGGTTTCTCTCTTGCTATTCCCGTCGGCCCGATCGGACTGTTGCTCATCAGGAGGACTTTGACCCGAGGCAGGATGGTCGGTTTGGTCTCGGGACTGGGAGCAGCGACCGCCGACGCTATCTATGGAGCTATTGCCGGTTTCGGAATAACACTTTTATCCAATTTTCTTGTTAGACATTCAATTGTTCTTCGATTGATGGGAGGGGCTTTCCTTTGCTATCTGGGGGGCAGGATCTTTTTCTCAAAACCAAGGGAAAGAGCTACCAAAGGCGCCGAAGAGAACATACTTCACGACTATCTATCAACTCTCTTCCTGACGCTGACCAACCCACTAACTATTCTGTCCTTTGCCGCCATTTTCGCCGCGGCGGGTGTTGTCGTCATTCCTGGGGAATACTATTCGACTGCGACGTTGGTATTGGGAGTTTTCAGCGGATCATGCCTGTGGTGGGTCATATTGAGTGGCATGGTAAGCTTTTGCCATGGCAAACTTGACACGACCGGCATCCTCGTGCTCAACAAGATATCAGGCGCAATTATAGCCGCGTTCGGTGTGATGATTTTTGTCAGCGTTCAAATGTGGCCACAATAAAAACGAATCGTAAAATCCCAGAGATTCCGGGCCTGGGCCGCTAAAGACCCGCAAGTTGTTTTGCGTATACCATTAGATCGCGACCTGAGAATGATACGAAAACAGCTCGTTCGATCTCAGGGAAGCGTTTCAGTTGGTCCATGGATGTTTGCAGAGCGATTTCACAAGCCTCATTTATTGGATAGCTATAAACCCCTGTGCTTATAGAAGGGAAAGCCAGAGAGTGGAGGCCATTTTGCGCCGCCACCTCAAAACATCTCCGGTAACAGCTCCTCAGCTTTTCGGCTTCTCCTGACCCCCCTCCACGATAGATGGGCCCGACAGTGTGAATCACATGACGGGCTGGTAAATTATAACCCCTGGTGATTTTTGCGTCCCCGGTTTCGCAACCTCCCAAAGTCCTGCACTCATCGACCAATTGGGGGCCCAAAGCCCGATGTATAGCTCCGTCTACTCCCCCTCCGCCCAAAAGACTATTGTTTGCAGCGTTCACAATCGCGTCGACCGAAAACCTGGTCAAATCACCAAGAGCCAAATGGATTCTTTCCTTCATGGGTATCTCCGAATTGGCGAAAGACGGGTTGTTGGAACCCAGTCAAGAACATTAATTCTAGTAATAGATCTCTCTAACATTTTCCTTATGATCAACCATGTACAGCATTTTAGCTTTCTGTTTCAATTCTTCGGTAAGGCTACCAAGTTTTTCACGGTCAATGTTAAACGCCCGTATGTAGACTTGGCGATAGCCTTCCGGGGCCATGTCGTATGAACTCAGAATGCTTACCAGTCGGGCGTTGTAACTTCGAATCACATCAGTAACTTCCTTGATCGATCCAGGTTTATCTTCCAAAATAAATCCGAAAAGAACGCCTCTGTGTGCGAGACCGCTCAAAGACATCAAGGCCCTAAACATGTCACTCTTGGTAATTATTCCTTTAAGTTCACCAGTTGCGTCCACAACGGGAGCCCCGGAAATTTTGTGATTGAGTAATATCTCCGCCGCCTCTTCCATGGTCAGGTCCATGGATAAGGTCACGGGATGCCTGCTCATGATGGCGCCCACTTCGAGTTTTGACAACAGATACAGGATCCTCTGAATATCGAGCATGACAGCGTCGGAAGGCGACGCCCGCTTGATATCGCGATCCGTAACAATACCGACCAGTTTGCCATCTTCAAGAACCGGCATCATGCTGACATCATGTTCCATCAATAAATTTATAGCTTGCTGCATTGAATCGTTCGCATTTATAGTTACCACTTTTGTACTCATCCAGTCTTTGACCAGCATATTTTACCTCCCTGCCAGGAAAGAAATCACCGGGGACGCCCGGAACCAGAATACGAAGTCAGCGTTATTACCTCTATTCATTTCTCCGATAGCCCCCTTATTTGATTAGCAATTGGTATGCCAAAAAACACCAAATGTTTTTGATTCCGATTTTGAATAAATGATAGACTTTAATTTCTTACCAGTAAACAAGTTTTTGGACATGCGACGAATCTCAGCGCGACCATGTATGAACGACCATTTCACCAGCATGACGTCGCTTTAGTCACTCTATCATAGAATAAAAAGTCTTTTCGTGTATATTTGGAATCAATTCTAATTTATTGAAACTCGTCCGGTCTCAATCTGGGGTTTTTGTGAGAAAAACTCTTCATCTCTTTAGAGCGCTCATCACTTCATCGCTTCTGTGTGTTCCCAGTTTGTGCCTGGCCTGGGAATTCAACATTGAGTCAGCCCTGTTGAGTTTTCGCTATGTCTACGCTTCTCAGGCCGGTTCTAATGGATTCTTCGGCGCTTTCAATATAGATAATAGTTTCAGGAAAGGGGACCTGGCGCCACTCAACGGATGGTTTCAGAGGAAAATGATATCAGGAACCACTGCCGAAACTTCTTTCAGTCGTTTTTCCATATTTCCTGTGTTGAAACTCAACAAGGCGGTAGAGATCCGCGGCACGTACAGGATAGCTTCCGATATCACAAACAACCTGGCGGCCATACAGGATCCCGATCTGGAGAATGTTATTTCCTACGGGCGTTGGACCAGGCTGTGGGCTACAGTTGATACCCCGCTTGGGAAACTCTATTACGGCAGGCGAGGCTTCCAGCAAGGGCTCGGGCTACAATTCAGCAGCGCTGAAACGGCCGAAGAGATTTTTGAAAGTGGACGCAGGACAGTGGAAATATTTCAGTTGGAAAGTTATTGGGGGCCTTTCACAATTGGGGCGGGTTTTTACCCATGGCGACTGGGTGGTAAGGATTACTGGAATATCGAGGATCAAAACGCCGCACGATCGACTCATGTGTTGGGGTATTTAAGGTATGCGGCGGGGACCATTGACACTGGCCTGGGCGGTTTCTATTTCGCTTTTCATGAAGGTCCCGAATCGAAACAGTCAGTTTCAGCGCGAAAGTCCTATTCGCCACGTAACACGAGCGCTACAGAAGGCTGGTTGTATTTGAAATTCAACAACGGAAGGCTTTTCTTTAACACGGAAGCTGATTGGTATTATCGAACGATAAAATACCAAAACGCGGAGGATGGGAGTTTTCCCGGGCCTGATTATGACATGGATCCTCTTTTGAATGATTTACCTCCCTATATCGAATCGTGGCGATACATGGCGGAATTCGGCGCTTATTCAGGTCCGGCAAAGGCGAGTTTTCTGTTTGCCCACATGCCTGGCCCTGACAGAAGACACGGTATTCTCATAGATAAACAACCATTCATCCAGGACCCCGAGAGGAGCGCTTATGCGGTATTCTATCCGTATAGTGTGCTCATGGGTAAATACTATATGGCGGGCGTCAATTCGTACAGGGACATGTCCGCTTCAGATGTGGCCGCAGTCAGACTCGACTACATGGTCGCAAGCAACCTGGATGTAATGGCGAGTGTCATGAAGGCGTATCGTTCCTCTTACGGATATGGTTTGGGCTACGTCAAGCCTGATTCTACCTATGACAATACTCTCTCTGTTTATACTCGATTCGGTTACGTGGCCTTCAATCAACCAGGTAGTTATGATTATCCAGCGCCTGCCATTCCAGACAGGGATCTTGGTTGGGAATTCAATGCGGGCATCGTCTGGAAGCTACTTGAAAATTGGCGCCTTTATGCTCGCGGGGCATATTGGCAGCCCGGGAAGTGGTTCAATTACGCCTGCGTGGACAAGTCTGTCTCAAACTGGGACAATCCATCTTCGACCAACAATTTTGGAACCAACCCGAACAGGACCATCGCCCCCATATTTGGATTCGAATTGTATCTCGACGCCCGTCTATGACATTCCCGACGTTGGCCAAATATACCGATGGCGCCAATGAAAACAGGAACAAGTAGGGGCCGGTTTGAAAGAGCCGGCCCATGACAGTATTTATTTCATAGTCCAGGAAAGCTTCCCGAGCGCTCCCCAGTCTCCCTCATATTTACCCGGCTTTCCGGGAATCATGTTTCCCATGGCCCCGGTAATCAAAACCTGTCCCGGTTCTATGGACCAACCGTGGGCAGTCGCTTCATTAACAAGCCAGAGCAACGCTTTCCATTGGTCGCCCATGACGTCCGCAGCCTTTCCTTCGTTCACGACTTTCCCGTCCATCATCAGCGATACCTTCACCTTATCCACCGAAACCTTGTCCACTGGCAGCGGCTTACCAACGATATACTTGGAGGAAGAAACAGCGTCGACTATCAAATCTACGCCTTTCAAATCTTTCATCTCCGCAAACCTGATATCGGGTAATTCGATAGCTGGGAAAACCGCTTTGATCATTTTTTTGAGGGAATCTACGTCCTTGACCGGCCGATCGATTTTTTCCCCTGCGACATAACCTATTTCAGTCTCTATAAACGGTCTGGTAAAACTTTTGATATCCACAACCGCGTCGGGGCCAAGTTCCCCACTTTTGAACATCGGGCCGAAAACAGGCGATGAAAGGCCGAAACGTTGCTGAAGGGCGCTTGAGGTCAAGCCGGCTTTATAACCACCTATTTTGTCGCCTTTGCTCAGAACTTTGTCAGCCATCTGCTTCTGTAAAGCATAGGCTTTTTGCTCAGTTAGATTTCCCAATACTGATGATGGCAGGGGAATGGTCTTTACCGCTTCATGAGCCGAGACGATATCAGCTATCAATTGCTGTTCAGAGGCCTGTGAAAGACCGGCTAGAGATAGCAAGATGATCAAAAAAGAGAACAGAAAGCAGATGTTTCTTTTCATTGTCGCCCTCCTTCGGTGATTTAAGAGTTTAGTCCAGTAGCGCCGTTTATAACGACCAACGTCTGGGTCAATTTAATCTATAATTATTGATCGGTCTTGTTATTTTTTTTGGGAGTCTTCATTGAATCTAGTTCAGTATGGTTCTTGGGCGAGCGAAAAGAAATTCGCAGGGCGGCAGCACATCTTTAAACTGCCGCCCAATCATAATGTTCATATATTTTTATGTTTCCTCTTGTCCTAGTGTATCCACAATAGTGAATCCAGGTTAAAAAGAAGTTGATTGATCGTAACATCGCCATTTGTATCCATTCCAAACACATGTCTGGTTTCCATTCTGATATGTTCCGGAATCATCAGGGGCAACGTAATAGCCCGGCGATCCCCAACCCCCATAGAATCCACGACCATGGCCATAAAAACCTTTATGAAAACCGTAACCTCCCCCATGCCCACCACCATGGCCGCCGCCATGGAAAACAGGCAGAACTGATCCTCCTAAGGGACCAAGAGTGGATACCAGTGAGTCCGGCGCAGCGAGAGCAATGTTCGGAACAATCATTCCCAGTACTACAACAACGGCTATGCCTGCCGTAAATATTGGATCTATAGTTCTCATTTCCATTTTCTCCTTACCTCAACCACTTGCTATCATTGGCTGAAGGAACCGCTAAGCACATGCGGATATTAGATTTTTGCTTTATGACTCTGGTTCTCTCTTTTAATCATTTGCAAATTAAACCAGACTAATCTCATACATTCAAAGCGCCACGCTTATCCGCCGACATGAATTCTAAATCGCTCTCACGGCGAACAAGCATAGATTTTGAAAAATAGGACGCGAAAAAGAACAAAAGGATTCAAACTGGAATTGATACGTTATCCAGTTCATCCCTGTAAACTCGCCAAAGAGGCATAAAATGGTCCATATAGGCTTTAAAGCGGTCGTTGTGACGCCGCTCAATTAGATGCGTCAATTCATGTACGATAATAAATTCCAGGCAATCCATGGGTCTTTTAGCCAATTCAAGATTAAGCCAAATACGTCTGGCTTTTCGATTACAAGTGCCCCACCGGGTTTTCATTTTCTTTATCCGCCAGTTGTCCGCCGAAACCCCTGTCACGCTTTGCCATTTTTCAATTAAGGGGGGGATGCTCTCTTGTAGTTTCAAACGGTACCATTTTGTCATTACCTTTTCGCGTTGCTCCAGTGTACTCCCAGGTCTAACATGGAGATAAATACAGGTATCGCCATGCAATTCGGCTCGTGGGGCCGCGTTCCGGGTAAAGACTGTCAATAAATGTCGCTTTCCAAAAAAATAATGCCCTTCTCCCGATACAAACTCACTCCTGGATTGGTCTTCCCGACCATCACGCTTTAATTGCTGTTTCTTGATCCAGCCAAGTTTTGAAATGCAAAACGATCTGATCGTATCGTCGTTGATTTTCAAGGGAGCGGCAATTCGGACTTTGCCGGTGGGATGGTAAAATCTTAGGCGAAGATTCTTGATGTCCTTTTTGATGACATCTATGGTGATATCGCCGACGATAATTTGATCGTTCTCAATCTTCATTAGCGCCTTAAGAAACCTGGCTACCTGGACAAGAATCGGTAAAAAAACAATTTCTTTACGAGGATTGTCCGAAACAATACAATGAGTCGAGACTCCGGACAAGCTAAACTCGATAATGTTTCCCCCCGTAAGTGTTTGGAAAGAGCCGCCTGTCTTGCTGTGGGAACAACAATAAGGATATAGTCCATGACAGCTCAGGAAACTACTGAAGAGAACCTTCTGCACAAGACATCAACGGAAACGCAGCAGGGGAGCGAAGAAGAATACCGCCTGATAACAGAAAACATGAAGGATGTTGTCTGGCAGACTACCCCAAACCTGGTCCTCACGTTCGTCACTACTTCCATCAAAAGACTTCTTGGCTATGAACCTCAGGAGCTTCTGGGGCGCTCTGTGAAGGATTTATTGTCCCCAGCGTCGCAGGAACTTGTTCGCGACCGGTATTCGGCAATAATGCCAAAACTGGCGCAACTCAAGGAAATAGACAGAGAAGTATTCGTAGTAGAACACATCCGGAAAGACGGAATAACTGTATGGACTGAAGTAGTAGTGGACCCGACTTTCGACAGCGCTGGACAATTCATGGGTTTTCAGGGGGTAACCCGGGATATCTCAGAAAGAAAAAAATCAGAAGATGCTCTTCGTGAGAGTGAACGGTTTCTGCGCCAATCTGAGAAAATAGCTCGCACAGGGGGATGGAGAGCCAATCCATTCTCTGATAGCCTCCACTGGTCACAGGGCGTGTTTGATATCATCGAAGCTCCAACTGAGTACCAGCCAGGTTTGGATGAAGGGCTGGAGTTTTATACCCCACCTTATAGACCCATCCTCAAGGATGCTATAACCAAAACCATAGAACGGGGTGAACCATTCACAGTAGAAGCAGAAGTCATAACCATTGGCGGCAAACACCTTTGGACAGAAGTTCGCGGGTTGATGCGAGTGGAAGAGGGAGAAGAACCACAAGTCGTTGGTTCCTTCCAGGACATCACGGAGCATAAACTTGCCAAGGAGGAATTAAAGAGGGCTCGGGATGAACTTGAACTTAGAGTGGAAGAGCGCACAAACAAACTGCTGAAGGCGAATGAAGAGCTTGAGATGGAAATTGCCGAGCGCGAACGGGCGGAACGGGAGTTACAGATGAGTAACCGTAAGCTGGAACTTGCCCTGGCCGTAGCGTCCCAGCTTCGGGTTCAGGCGGAGGCCGCAAGCGCAGCCAAGACTGAGTTTCTCACGAACATGAGTCATGAATTGCGGACGCCATTGACAGCGGTTATTGGTTTCTCCGATCTTCTCGGGGACCAGTTGTTCGGCAAACTCAACGAAAAGCAGTTGGGATATGTCATAGAGATTGCGGCTGCGGGACGTCATCTACTGAGACTCATCAACGACATACTGGATCTTGCCAAGGTCGAATCCGGGAAAATGGAAATTAGAATGTCCCCTGTTGACTTGAGCGCATTGCTGGGACACTGCCTGATCATGATCAGGGAAACAGCCGTGAAAAGAGGGTTGAACGTTGATCTGAAAGTGTCTGAGCAGCTTTATGAAGGACAGATTCAGGCTGATGATGTGCGACTCAAGCAGATCGTAATGAACCTGCTATCCAATGCGGCAAAGTTCACCCCATCAGGGGGGACAATTCAACTGGAAGCCAAAATACTGGGGAAAGAGATTCTGATTAGCGTTTCGGATACAGGCGTCGGAGTGAAACCGGATGATCAAAAGCGAATATTTCAGGCGTTCGAGCAGTTGGACTCATCCTTTTCACGACAGGAACAGGGCTCCGGTCTTGGATTAGCCCTGGTTCGCAAACTCGTTGAGCTTCACGGCGGCCGCATCTGGGTTGAGAGCGAGGGCGAGGGGATGGGCTCCACGTTCAAATTCATCTTTCCGTTTATCCAGGCTCAAACAGATATAGACGCTCGACT